>CAZTER010000017.1:0-13603 GCA_964612045.1 uncultured Bdellovibrionales bacterium | reverse complement strand
CGTTGCTTTTCTTGTTTCCGGTTGTTCTTTGCTGCCTACTAAGCAGTCATTTTTATCACCAGGTTCTAGCTGCTCAACTTCTGGAAAAGAGCTTCCATTGACTGGTCAAAGCTCAAAAATCGTAACTTTATTGCCAGAGCCGGTATGGCAGGTAACTCCAGAAGTTCAGAAAGAGGTACGAAGATTACTTATTAGTGATCGTAACCATCTTGAGAAAACTTTATCTAAGATGGCCGGGTATCGCTCTATTGTTGAAGAGATCTTTGTTGATGAGGGAATCCCTACAGCACTTGTAAGTTTAGCATTTGTTGAGAGTGGTTTTAATCCAGAAGCGCGTAGCCCAGCAGGTGCTGTTGGCATGTGGCAGTTCATGAAACCCACAGCAATGAACTACGGTTTGAAAATTTCGAGGGGTGAGGATCAAAGAAAAGATCCTATTCTTTCAACGATCGCAGCAGCTCGACATCTGAGAGATCTCTATAAGACCTATGGAGATTGGCATCTTGCTCTGGCGGCTTATAATGCTGGAACAGGTGGAGTTGGAAAAGCTATCGCTAAGTCTGGACATACAGATTTTTGGAGTATCGCTCGCTCTGGCAAGTTGACTAAGCAGACTCGTGAATTTGTCCCGAAGATAGTTGCAGTATCTCTAATTATGGACGAGTTGAAGAGTTCAGACATCATAACTTTAGCTCAGAACTTTGAATGGCTAGGAGAGGGAACCGATGTCGAGTCCATTAGAATTGCGAATTGGTCAGGGGATCGACGTCCATCAGCTGGTTGAGGGGCGCCACTGCATAATAGGCGGTGTCAAAATACAACATACTCATGGTCTTGATGGTCATTCAGATGCTGACGTGTTGTTACATGCAGTCATGGATGCAGTCCTAGGCGCTGTAGGGGCCTCAGATATTGGAACTTTATTTCCCCCTGATGACGAGCGTTGGAGGGGGGCTGATAGTTTAGAGCTATTACGTTCCGTATGGAGCAAAGTTAGTAGTGAAGGATGGCGTTTAGTTAATCTTGATTGCACTGTGCTCGCAGAAGCTCCCAAAATATATCCACATGTTCCGATGATGAAAGATAAGATCTCCTCAGCCTTTGGAGTCGCAACAAATTGTATAGGTATTAAAGCTACCACAACAGAAAGTATGGGATTCGTTGGCAGACGGGAGGGAATTTTAGCTTCAGCAGCAATCCTTCTTTCTCGTGGAGGTTGAGAGATTTATCAGGAGATCTCTAAAGCTTCTCCTGGTTTTAGATCTACAATTTCAGTATCGCTCAGAAGCATCTTCTCGCGGAGCTCCGCTACTGTTCCAGTAAGGGGAGGAAATGTTGAGTGATGTATAGGGATTAATTTAACCGGATTTATAAGATTAGCTGCATGTGCTGCCGCAGTAGGTCCCATAGTAAATCGATCCCCGATTGGGAGTAGTGCAATATTAGGAGAGTATAACTCTTTAATCAGTTTCATATCGGAGAAAAGTTCAGTATCTCCAGCGTGATAAATCGAATTATTTCGATCTTGAATGACAACACCACATGCTTCACCGGCATAGATCGTGCCATGACTTGAATCGTAAGAGTTCGAATGTTGAGCATGAACTAAGGATATTTGTAACGAGTTCCAAAGGAGTGTCCCACCCTTGTTCATTGGGATTAATTTCTCAGAATTTACCCCTTCTGAGCCAATAATCATTGCTAACTCATAAGTGGCGAGAACCTCGCAATTATGGTGTTTTGCAAGAGCCACGGCATCTCCTGCATGGTCGGAGTGTCCGTGAGTAAGAATAATTAGATCTAATTTTGTGAGCTCTCGATATTCTTGAGGGCACTTTGGATTGGAGAGCCATGGATCTATCGCAATAATTTTATCTTTTCCCTCTAATAAGATCGCAGAGTGCCCAAGATATCTAATGTTCTGAATCTCCATATAAATGCTCCTATTGAAAGATCTTGATCCCTTTTTGTTTACAACGCTCTACTATCTCTGAAGAATATGAAACCTTACCATTTTTTAATTCAATCTTCCCTAGAGATATATTATCAACTGTCCAAGGATAGAGAGTATGTTCTAACGCTAGTACTCTGGCCGCGATTTCGTCAGCTGTCTCTTTAGGTTTTATGATTAAGCTCATTTGTGAGATCTTAGATCCTGTATCAACTCCATTATCTACGAGATGAACAGTACATCCATGTTCTGCGTGTTCGCTAGCAATTGCAGCTTCATGAACAGCTCTCCCATGTAAACCAGCAAAGTTAGGAAGAAGAGAGGGGTGGATATTTATAATTCTATCCTTATATCTCTGTACAAAATTAGGCTCGATTATCTGTAGATAACCAGCAAGGACAATAAGATCAGGTTCGCTCTTATCTACAGCGTTATAAATTGCCTCCTTCTGAGCAAGAACCGAGGGGTAGTCTTCTCGTCCTAACGCGATAGTATTCAATCCCCAACTTTTAGCTTTGTTTACTCCTCCAACATCATTCTTGTTTGAGGCTACTAACGCGATATCAAATGCTGTGCCTTGCCTGTATAAAGCTTCAAGGTTAGATCCATTTCCAGATAATAAAACCGCAATTCTTTTTTTCATGGTATAATCCGATAGAAATAGTACACGGAGCTGTAAGTCAGTAAAAGAGGCGGCGTATAGAACTGTACAATAAAGGGTCTTATGGACAAGGTAATTTTCTCAGGCTTTATCTTATTATCAATTCTTTTAACCGTAGATGCTTTCGCAGATGGAGTTGAAGGTTCTCATGCAGGCAAGGGGGATCTAAAGGCTGATGCTAGTGTCGATGATAAGCGACTTCCACCTGTATATCCTGGAGAAGAAGTGAGTGATGGCAAAAAAACTATAAAAAGTTGGTCAACCTCAGGCTCTGTTGCTGTCGCACCTGTTCCTACAGTTCCTCAACCTACTAATAATATTTTAGGGGGAGAGGTCGGGGTCATAGTTGATCGTCGGCGTGAGTAATAGCAGGAGGGAATTAGCCTCGTAGATATTCCTTAGCCCATTTAAGATAATCTTTTGAGATGTGAGTTGATGGGATAGCAACAAACTCCGGTGTGTCATAGGGGTGGTTCTCATCGATAAATTGCTCTAGAGAAAGAAGACACTCTTCGCTTGTTTTGAATATTAATAGAGTCTCTGAATCTGACTGAACTGCACCATCCCAGTAATAAACTGAAGAGATACTTGGTAAGATATTAACACATGCAGCAAGATGAGATTCCACTGCATTTTTTGCTAGAGTTTTTCCGACCTCTTCATTTGGACAAGTTACAAAAACGACAAATAGCTGTTCTTTCATAATTTCTTCTTCTGATAGAAAGGTTGCTCTTGGTGACTATCAGGCTATAATGCCCCAACTTTGATAGGTATAGCGAGATAATATGAGAATTCTCTCCATGAATAGATCTCTTCTCCCAGCTTTATTATTTTGTGCTGAGTTAAGTTTTTCTTTTTTGTTTTTTGTGCCAGGTTTGAACCAGGCACTGGCACAAGATGCACAGGTCGACGCGGTAGCTGTTGAGAATGATGCTACGGCAATAACTCAACCGACCCCAACAATAACACCAACACCGTTACCTCAAAGTGGATCTCTGGCTGGAAGCTGGAATTCCACTATGGGTGGACAGGTAGCGCCAGAAGTGTGGGGTGGTATTGAGATTGCAGGTACGCCGAGTGCTCCAATCGCTGGGTCTATCTCAAAAACTGGATCTAATTCTTGGACAGCGCGAGTTTTTAATAATTCAGGGGATTCATACTCCGTGAGTATCGCTATTGAGCAGATTAATTCTCGTGGTGGAACTACAAGAATTGATCATCTATCTATTATCGTTCCAGCTGGAAAGGCAGTAGAGAGAGAGGTAAAAGCTCATCCTAGTACGACATCAGCACAAATTGAGATGAAGGGGTGGAAGAAGGTAGGAAGATGAAAAATATAATTCCAATAATTTCTGGTAAGGGTGGAGTCGGAAAATCAACGGTAGCTGCAAATTTGGCAGTTGCACTGGCACGTACTGGTGCAAAGGTAGCTTTGATTGATGCAGACTTCTATGGACCGAGTGTGCCAACTTTATTCGGTGGTGGAGCAGTTCAACCTGACCATGAAGGTAAGTTGATTCCCCCTGAAAAATTTGGAGTGAAGTATATCTCCCTAGGTTTTTTTCTCCCTCATCCTGATGAGGCTGTGGTGTGGCGTGGTCCGATGTTTAATAAAGCATTAACTCAGCTTTTTCATGATGTATCATGGGGAGAGGTTGATTACTGCATTGTTGATATGCCACCGGGAACTGGCGATGCTCAGATATCACTGTGCCAGCTTGTTCAGATTAGTGGGGCTATCGTTGTCACGACTCCTCAAGAGGTGGCTCTTGCAGATGTGCGTAAATCAATGAACATGTTAAAGAAAGTGAATGTACCTGTGCTTGGTATGGTTGAAAACATGGCGGGCTTTGTTGCTCCAGATGGAACCAAGCATGACATATTCGGAAGTGGTGGTGGAGCTCGCACTGCCGAGGCCTTTGGTGTCCCTCTTTTACTATCTATTCCAATAGATTTAACCATTCGAACAGGGGGCGATGAGGGCAACCCAGTGGCAAATCATGATAACTCTCAGTCAGCCTTGCTTTTTCAGGACCTTGCGTTGAAATTGCTCTCTATTCTTGATAGAAGAGAGAGCTCGCAACAAGGTTTGCGAATAGTTAACTAATCTGGCTCTTATTAAGGTCCCAGTATGTTTAATTTAGTATTGGCCGTTCACATTCTTCTATGCCTAGTTTTGGTAGGCCTAGTACTTTTGCAGCAAGGCAAAGGTGCTTCTGCTGGTGCTTTAATGGGTGGCTCAAGTAACACGCTTTTTGGTGCAAGTGGTGCTAACTCTCTTATTACGAAAGTTACTACAGGAATCGCTATAGCGTTCATGGTGACATCGATCGCATTAGTTAAGTTTTATGGAGGAGGTAACTTTCAAGCTGCAGCCTCTGATCCTTTAGCCGGTTCTGTTATGGCTAAGGAAGTCGCACCAGCTGTTGATAGCGCAGTATCTAATAGCGCAAATGTAGAGAATAAAGATTTACCCTCAGAGTCAAAGGAAGGAATAGTTAATGAGCAGCCAGCTGCCGCTCCAGTAGGTAATAGCGAAGCATCGCAACCTGTAGAGCCAGCACCTGCAGCTCAGAACTAGTTTAATCCTCCTTCAGTTAGTTTTTGCCCACGTGGTGGAATTGGTAGACACGTCAGTTTGAGGGGCTGGTGGACGAAAGTTCGTAGAGGTTCAAGTCCTCTCGTGGGCAGCTAGGTTTGTTTGCATTTTTGCTAGCGCAAAAATCCCGTTTGGTATTTTTGCTGACGCAAAAATTACGAGATGATATTAAGACTTTATCTGTACAAAAATTCCTCAGAATTATTAACCTCCTTTTACTTGTGTAAAGTCATCTAGATTTATTGGTCTTTTTGCTGATGAAAAGATCGCGCGAAGTTATTGATCTGCATGCTTTTTAAATTAGCACAGAGATCCTCGCGCTGAATTACCTATATTCCTTTTGTACAGAGAGCTTTTCTAATTGAATGATTTTCTGATCCACTCAAGAGATATTGCTGTTTTTAAGTATGAATAAATCCTACTGTAGAGCTGCAACGGGCATCTTAATAGAATCTATATAGCTAATATGAGCTTGGTTGCTTATTGGTTATTTGCTGTAAGGCCGGTTGTTTTTAACTAAGCTTGCTGGAATTTTAATCTTAGTTCCAACGGAAAGTTTAGATCCAGCAGATATTCCAGAGGCTTTCATAATCGCCTCGCTGTGACTGTTAGATCCTGTATACCACTCAGCAAGCGTAGCTATAGTCTCATTCGGATCTTTAACTGTATGGATAAGATCTCCATTCTCTCCTCTTTCAGCAAATCCACGAGCTTGAAGGATCGCTTGTTGGTCAGAGTTTATCGGCTTTAAGTGCTCCATCGTTGGGGTATTTGTTCCTTTCTGAGTGATAACCTCTCCAGATGTAGTAGTCGGCTTCTTAACTATTTTTTTCGGTGTTGGTACAGGAGTTGGGACAGCTGGTATTAGTACAGATGTAGTTACATCCCTTTGAACTTCATTTCGAAATCTTATCTCTCTACCTTTTATCACAAAGGGAGGCTCAGAGATGAAAGAGGTTTCTAGTCTAGACAATTCGCGGAAATCTTTTCTCTCAATGCCAAACGGACCCCGTACTAACCATTCTCGGTATTGGCTTTCATCAGGATTCTTAATTAGAACAAGTTCGGCAGCGTATACCTCTCGATCCTTTGGGTAGTACATGTACAGAGTTGGAGTCTCGTCCCCATCTTCAATAAGCTCCATTGCTGCTGGACCACCGCGTCCCTTGAGAAATTGAAACAACTGGACACTTTTTTCAGCTTCCTCAGCGATGAAAAGGTTGGAACCAAGATAGGCATTATCGCTACTTAACGGAAGGATCCCTTTATCAATTAATGAGGAGTACTTATCAAATCCGCCAGAGACTGAGCAGCCGGCAAGAAATAGGGATATTAATAGTAGTTTTTTCATGGGGCTAATATAAGTTAGGTTGGCCGATGCAGCAATCTCGGTTGTTTCAAGGGTAAATACGGCATTATAATATAGAGATGAAGATTGCAGTATTAAATAAGTATATCTACGACCTAATTAAACAGCTTGGACAAGCTGGTTCTGTTGTCGCGGTATCCTCGGACTGCAATATTGAGAGAGAGGGCAATATTCCTCGTTTCGTAACAGATCCAACTGCTGTATCGAAACCTAAAGATCTAGTTCTTTCTGAGTATCTATCCGAAGAGATACTGGACCTGGATGCTTTAAGAGATTCAGCACCTGATATTGTTCTCGCTGCTCCACATGAGGATGTTGACCTAAAGGACGGGACTTTGGGTGGCGTGGTTAACGTATCTGAAGTTGAAACGCGGTTACGAGAGGCTTTAAATAATCCAAAGGTTCGGTTGGTGTGTTATAGGCCCAAGACCCTTGATCAGATTTACAGAGCGATTCAAGGAGTAGGAGAGGCAATTAAGGTAGCACCTCTTGCTAGGGAAAAGGTCAATAAACTTAGAGCCCAAGTTATGGATTGGGGCGATAATTTTTATGAGAGGACAAAAAGTAAGAGAGTGACATTTATCTCTTCTGTTTCGCCATTGAAGTTGGCTGGTCGATGGATCCCTGACCTTATTAGTCTCTGTTCTTCGACTAGCCAAGTTAGAGTAGCAGGATTGGAGGATGAAGATGTTGATTGGAGAGATATCTTAGATTTTAAACCGGATGTGATTGTTGTTGCGCCATCTGGTTGTAATGCGCAGGAAAGTGCAAGGACATTTAAAGTTCTTGAGCGTTTTCCTGGGTGGGAGAATGTACCTGCTGTTGTTCGTGGAGAGGTTGTTTTTTGCGATGGGAATGGACTTTTCTACCATCCATATCAGGGGTTGATAGATTCAATGTCTATTCTAGTTTCTGCTATCGCAGGACTTGAGCCTGGATATATTTCGCCTAGGGAATCATTTCATAGGTTGCGATGGCTTGAACTTCATAGGCACCGATTATAGTCTTTAAATTATGAGTAATGATTCTTGGATAAAATTAGGAGAGAAAGAAGCAAGAGAGCTTGCTGATCTTGTAGCTAAGCGTAGCCAGGCGAGAATTTTAGCGGGTGATTATACCGTTGATAATGTTGGCTATATCTCTGCTCTAGATTTGCGCGCTGTTAAGCAACGCTTGGCAATAACTAAGGAGCGATTGGAGCGATTAAGAAGGCTCTGCCAGGTTTGGGATGTTAAGATGCTCTCTAAGGAGATTACCTCACATCGTCGTGTGATTGGGCCAATAATCGTAACTACTAAGAAGCTTTTTAGACCACTAATTCATCTCTTTCTTAAAGATACACTTCACCAGCAGAGAACATTTAACGGGGAAGTCTTATCTCTTTTGGCTGCCCTAACTGATGATGTAACGCAGATTCAGGAGCGCTTAAAGAAGCCTGAGAATAATTGATTTAAATAAAATCTAGAGAAACTTTTCCTCGCAAATATTCGATAGCTATCTAGCTAGCTTTTGCTTTGATCAATGTTTGATCCTTGCTCATCGAATAATAGTACTAAGACGGATCTAAGTTTTGAGGATGTAGTGCAATTAAACCCAGTACAATTAAACCCAGTACAATTAAACCCAGCACAATTAAACTCAGTGCAGTTAAATTCAGTGCAATCAAATCTGCTTAAAATGCTTGATCCATTCTCCAAGCCATATGAAGAGAATGTTTGTAAAGTAACCGATGCTCCATCTGTGCATATGGAAACTATTAGCAAAATACAGGGAGAAGACTTTATCTCTGTATTGGAAGGAGCTCTCACCAGAGAGATGAATGCTGGAGGTGAAATAGGGAGGTCTCCAACGCCTTGGGAGGGAGTGTTGGTATCCTTAAAATTACAAAATGAACTCTATAGAATATCTACAGGAGTAGAGCTCTTCTCTAGAGTTGTAGAGGCTATTAACTCTATCGCTAGGAGAGCCTCCTCTGGTGGGGCGGCTTGATATGGAGAGAGTAGAAGAGAGAACTGTTTATTATGCTGAACTCCGCGCCATCAGGGAGCGTGAAGAGCTTAGCTCTGTGCATGCCCAACTGACTCATAGTCGAAATTTGCTAGTAGATAGGATGCGGAAATTTAGCTCAATCCTGCGTAGTATAAGCTATCATCAACTAAGCTCACCACGCATTTGTGAACATCTACCGTCTCAGCATGATATGCAGAGTTTGCAGATGCATTCACGAGAGACTCAAGTGCAGAGCGGAGATTGTCAGAAAAGAGATCTGCAGTTAGTAAGTTTAAATCAGGGTAGTTTAAGTAGAGCAATCACGAGCTCTTCTAATTCTTCAGTAGGAAACGGTTTTAAGAATATAAATACGCATGTCACAAATATCCACAAAGATCTGAATGAAAGTTTACTCTTCAATCGAGTCTGTAAAGACCTTAGTTCGAGAACTACCTCGCCTATAAACTCATTATTGTTAGGTGAGTTCGTTGCTGGTCTTAATGCTCAACTAATCGAGCATGTTGATATGCTAAGTAGCAGCAGAGCGGCAATTAAATTAAATCTTCAAGCGCTAGATAATAATAGAGATATATTTTCAGAGGTTGAAAAGGCTAAGGTTGTTATTGCTGAACAGAAGGTCTCAGATGCTGTAGACATCTGGGAAGAAGAGGATAGATATGATCTCTCGGTTCCCAGTATAGGTAATATTAAAACAGGGAGAGCTAAGAGCAGTTCTAGTGCTGTTGGTGAGCTCTGTAATATAGGAATGGAAGATAAGTTTAGTCATGGATGCAGTTTAAAGTCTGATTATCTCAGTTGGTTTTATAAGGACAGAGAGAGAAATGAGGATAAATCTCAACCTGATGCCACCATCACTAGCCACAACCCTGACTGCTTAATCGAGCCAGGAAGGAGATCCAGAAATCCTAAACTTTTAATTGAGGATGAGAGTATTAGATATAGTACTGGAAAGATCTCATTTACTGCTTTTCAGCAAGAAGACCTAATCGGAGCTACTTTTATTGGGCCTCGTCGAGAGGTCAAACAGCTTGCGCAATTTAAAGAAGAGGTCTCTAGGGATATTATTAGGTGTGGAGCGGAAAAGGTAGTCCTTCGTTTCGGTGTCACCAAATGATTGGTATTCATCCGAGTTGGCTAGTGGTATTTAGTGCCATGTTAGCAATCGGATCGACTTTGTTTTTAGTCGGAAGTACTTGGCTTAAGATCTCAATAATTCTTTCATTTATAAGGCAGGGACTTGGTTTGCAGTTCTTGCCCGGCCCTATGCTGTGTGGAACTCTCTCACTTTTGCTCTCATTTTTTATAATGAGTCCAGTTATCAATGAGACCTTATCTCTTTATTCAAAAAAGAGTAGCGAGATAGATCTTCGAAGTGCTGTTAAACTAGAAGATGTTACTAACCTAGTAAATCTCTGTTCGCCATTGTTGGTATTTTATCAAGCTCATTCAGATCCAAAGATTCTAGAGATGTTATCAGAGTTAGATCTTTCAAGTACAGTTAGAGGAAAAGAAGAGCAGATTAATCCGCTTTTTGTGAGCGTTAGAGAGATTCTCTTTGGATTGTCTACCTTTATCCTGACAGAATTACAGGAAGCTTGCGTTGTTGGTGTTCAACTTTTGCTCCCATTTTTAGTAATTGACCTAATCGTGGCTAATCTTCTTACAGCGTTAGGTATGTTTATGGTTTCACCTCAAATGATCTCGCTGCCCTTGAAATTACTGGCTTTCCTTGCCGCAGATGGTTGGCGGCTTGTAGTTCAATTTGCCTTTACTTCCTATCAAATGAAAGGATGAGTTGAATGCTAGTAGATATTTTATATCACCTAGCACTTTGTACGGCATTGCCTTTGGCGCTTTCAGCAATTGCTGGGATTGTAATAGGCCTCTTTCAGAGTGTCCTACAAATTCAGGAACAATCTCTAGTTCTTCTAGTTAAATTGGTAATTATTAGTTCTGTAATAGTTGTTGCTGGAGAGTGGTTTTTGTTACGTACTAGCCTCTTCTTTGTCTCGAGTCTGTCTGTAGAAAAAGATTCTAAGAGGTTCAATCATTCTAGATCTATTTCACAGGTCGTTGATGCTGATTAGTTTGATGGCGATAATCGCAGTGATAGTTCTTCTCTCTCAAGGAGTCAGTAATCTAAATTGGCAGTTTACATTAGCTCTATTCGTTGCATTTGCAGGAATATTAATTCCACGTTTTCTAGTGCTCGAACTTTCGCTTTATGGAGCACTGCTTGGAGTTAGTGTGGGGATAATAGTTGGGTCTCCAGTCTTATTTAGTTTGGAAAAAGTACTCTCGATTGTAGAGGTAAGTGAGAAAGCTCGAGGGCAAGGAATCTTTGGTGATCTTGTCAGTTCAGATCTTTCAGATCCTATTTGGGGAGCAATTAGGTGGTGTACGTTAGGATTATTTATAGAGCAAGGAATGCTTGTTAGAGTTCCGGTCGCACTTAATAAATTTATTATCGAAGTAAAGCAGCAAGATAATCTCCTCGAGGGAGTAATTAAAATACTAGAAGCTACCGCAGTAACTCTTATAGAATGGGTACCTTTTGTTATCTATCCAGCCTTGATAATTATCTCACCTCTTGTTGTCTTAGATCTTTTATTGATTGTTATAAATAAAATAACTCCAAATGTATTTTCACAGAGTGATATATTCGTATTGAGAACATTTGTGGTGTATGGAGTCTTTTTTCTATTAGTTAGATCTAATCTATCGTCAAATTACCTTACAGTACTTCCAGTTTTTGCACCGACTCAGAATGGCAATCTTGGAGGAGTGCTCGATGGGTGAACAAAAGTTACCCCCATCGCAGAGAAAGATTAAAGTTCTCTCTCAGCAGGGCATTACATCAAAATCTAGGGTTCTTTCTGCTGTTATTCAAGCTTCTATCTCTATAATTATAATAATAACAATAAGTTATGTAATTATGGTATGTTTTAAAATGCTGTTACAATATACAGTTAGTCGCTTTTATGATGAGATTTTTGGTTCACTAGAGTTCGCTTTTATTGAAATAGGGGCAATAACATTGGTGAGTAGCTTCATAACAGCTGTCGGTGGAATAGTTGTTGATTTTTTACAGACAGGCTTCGTGATCTCGACCAAAGCATTTCAGATAAACTTCGATAGATTGGATCTCTTCTCCGGTCTTAGACGTATGAGTAAAGCATTTCTCAGTCTTCCATATATTTCTTTCCAATTACTAGTGCTTTTAGTAGCTAGCTGTTTAGTCTTAATACCTTGGATTCATTCTGCATCTAATATGTTAATGCAGGGTGATCTTAAATTACAGAACTCAACTGTCGTTAACTTAGGAATCTTCATATTCAGTGTGTTAAGTCTTGCATCGATAGATATATTACTTCGCTATCTTCGTTATCGCAGAGATTATGGGATGACCCTCGATGAGTTAAGGCGTGAACATAGAGATCTCGAAGGCGATCCTTTTTTAAAGGGATATAGAAATATAGAACGCCAGAGAATCCATGAGTCTGAGTTATCTTCTTTAGTGCGAAGATCGAGCGTGATTCTTTTTAGAAAAACTCCTCTCCTATCTATGGAGGAGCAGTGAAGCACGGATGGAAGTTAAGAATAGAGCGGAGCCTTGGATTAGCATCCTCGATGGATTCGCTTCTTAATGTATTTGTTGCTGCTGCTGGGGAAGTATGGACAGGGCCATTAGTTCCAAGTGATCGAGATGTTCAGGAGTTTAGGTCTCTATTAAGACATCATATTGAGAGGGTGCTAAGGCTTGAAGGTTATTCTTCAAGTCCGGTAACGGAGGAAAAGCTTGACGCTTCACAATCAAAACTTAGACGATTAATAGAATTAGGTGATCTCTTAATTATAAGAGCAGATTCAAACTTTGTAGTTCAAGATGTTCAGGGAAATACGGAACGTCTACTTGGTGTAGGAAGGGAAGAGATCTTAAACGATCCTCGTAGCTGGAAGAAGTTTATCTCAAATAAAGATTTAAGAGAGCTCCGCCTAAAGATCTCTTCAATGACATTCACTGAAGAGTTTAGTGCTGAGGTTCGAACATGCAATCGAATTACTGATGAAGTTCGGTGGTTTTTGGTAAAAGGAACCCCATTATTTTCAAAGAATGGGACATTAATTGGGTGGGAAGGGTTCGGGCTCGATATTACCGAGAAGCATCGTTTTCAAGAAGAGGTTCTTGCTGAGAGGCGTCGTCTTGAGGCCTTATATGAAGTTTCAAAGGCTTTAAATGTTCCAGCTGATCCTGCTGTAAGTATTTTAAAAGGAATTAGAGCTTTAAAGAAAGCAACTCAATCCGACTGTGCTCTCGCATGTCTCTACGATCCGAAGAAAGATCTTATTGAACTAGTCGCAGCAGAGGGATTTAGTGAAGAGATGGTCTCGATGATTTCTCAGGGGATAAATGGTCCCTCGCTTATGCGACGAGCAATTCAGGAAGAATCAGGTCTGATCTTGAAGGATGATGACTTTGAAGGTCGCTCAACCTCTTTAGGTGTTGTAAAAGCGATGGGTTTGCGTTCTGCAATTTTCGTCCCTATGTCACATGAATCAAGTGTTCTTGGTGGATTGGCGCTATTTAGTAGGAAGAGAAATCGCTTCTCTGAGCCAGATCTAGAGGTAATAGATGCGGCTGCTAGCCAGTTAACATTAGCTATTAGACAGACTGAAGGGGTTGTTCAGGAATTAAAACACGCCAGTGTTGTATCCACGCTCTATAAGGTAAGCCATGAGCTCTCCCGTTTAATGACTCCACGAGAGATGGCTGCACATGTTTTCCCAATTATTCAGAATGAATTGGCATGTAAGAGGATGTGGTTTGGCATCCTTAGTGAGCAGGGGACTCATATCATAGGACAGGCTGGTACTGGCCCAGGAATGCGACGAGCTATTATTGATCTCCAGATTGATCTCAGAGAACGACATGATTTTATCGATGATGTTCTTAGAAGTAAGGAAGCCGTCGTTGTTGGTGCAGATACAGCAATGGAGTGCTCTACATTAAAT
>CAZTER010000016.1:0-13941 GCA_964612045.1 uncultured Bdellovibrionales bacterium | reverse complement strand
GGAGGAGTTTCTATGTCCTCAAAATTAAAGATAGCCGTACAGAAAAGTGGTCGCCTATTTACAGAAAGTTTAACTCTGCTCAGAGCAGCCGATCTGAATTTTCCAGAGGGCAAAAGTAATGCCCTTTTAAGTTGTCAGATTAATAATTTCCCAGCAGAGTTATTATTCCTTAGAGACGATGATATCCCTCAATATGTACGCGACGGTATCGCTGATGCTGGAATTGTAGGCCTTAATGTAGTTGCAGAATCCGAGACCCGTGTTCAAGTAGCAGATACCTTAAACTTTGGCAGATGCCGACTATCTTTAGCCGTACCAAAAGAGAGCGAAATTCAAACTGTTGAGGATCTTTCTGGTAAAAGAATCGCAACATCACACCCTAACATCCTCAATAATTTCCTAAGAATTCGCAGGATAGAAAGTGAAGTTGTTACCCTAAGTGGTTCTGTAGAGCTCGGTCCAAGTTTAGGTATTGCTGATGCAATCTTTGACATCGTCAGTTCTGGTGGAACCTTAATCGCTAATAACCTAAGAGAGATCGGAAAAGTCATGGATTCTCAAGCTGTACTAATTGCTAATCCTAATCTGGATGAAGAACGGCAAAAACTTCTAGCAGTAATTAAGCTTAGGTTAAAGTCAGTAAGAAACGCGCTTCGTCACAAATATGTTGCTTTAAATGCTCCTGATTCTGCGCGCGATCGTATCCTTGAAATTTTACCAGGAGATAGAAAGCCTACAATTCTTTCCCTTACCAAACCTGGATGGTGCGCTATTCACACAGCGCTTCCAGCGGAAGAGTTATGGGAGAAAATTGAAGCTTTGCAAGCCGCAGGAGCTGAAGAGATCGTCGTTTCTCAAATTGAGCAACTTTTTATCTAGGAAACATATGCAGATATATAAATATCCAGAGAGAGAAAAATGGGAAGAGGTCTGCTCTCGTGAACTACAGGATGAGCCAAGCATCTCAGATAAAGTTGCCGAGATTGTTAGTCGAGTACGCGCTTTAGGCGATGTGGCTTTACGTGAATATACAGAGAAGTTTGATAGAGTAACTCGAGAGGATCTTCGATACTCATCTCAAGAGATAACAGTTCAGGCAGCAAAGGTTTCTCCAGAACTATTTGCAGCGCTCGAAATCGCCGCAAAAAATATTAAGATCTTTCACTCACAACAGCTACCGAAAGATTACAAAGTCGAAATCTCTCCTGGCATAAATTGTTGGAGAAAAGCAGCTCCGATAACAGATGTAGGGCTATATGTCCCAGGAGGTAGTGCGCCTCTCGCAAGCACCTTATTAATGCTAGCTATTCCGGCGACTATCGCTGGCTGCTCTCGTATTGCAGTGACAACTCCTCCACAACCTGACGGTTTTATTGCTCCAATAACAGCTGCCGTTGTTAAGATACTTGGATTAACCGAGATCTATTCGATTGGTGGAGCGCAAGCGATTGCTGCTCTGGCATATGGCACTGGCTCGATTAAAAAAGTAGATAAAATTTATGGGCCAGGAAATCGTTACGTTACCAAAGCCAAGCAACTTGTTAGTGCGACTGGAACAGCAATCGATATGCCAGCAGGTCCTTCGGAACTGCTTATAATTGCCGATAAATCAGCAGATCCAAGATTTGTAGCTGCGGATCTATTATCTCAGGCAGAACACGGAGCAGATAGTCAGGTAATTCTTATTACTGACTCAGAAGAATTAATTGGAAAGACACTATTAGCTCTAAATACACAGTTAGATCTTCTTCCAAGGAAAAAAATTGCAGCTCTTGCATTAAATAATAGTCGAGCAATCCTGGTAGAATCACTATCTCAAGCAGTAGGGCTATCTAACTTCTATGCACCAGAACACTTAATACTAAACATACAAGACCCCTCAAGCTGGATAGAGCGCATTGTAAATGCTGGAAGTGTTTTTATAGGTCCATACTCTCCAGAATCAGCAGGTGATTATGCTTCTGGAACAAATCACACTTTACCAACTTCTGGCGCAGCCAAAAGCTTTAGTGGTGTTACAACCGAGAGTTTTATGAAGTTCATCTCATTTCAAGAGATAACACGAAAAGGGTTATTAGACTTAGGAAATACGATTCAGCTTATAGCAAAAGCAGAAGGACTAGAGGCTCACGCCAATGCTGTATCGATTAGATTGGAGGAGATATGAGCTTTAATATTGAAACACTTTTTCGTGAAGAACTTCTTTCCTTAACACCTTACTCTTGTGCACGAGATGAAGCATCTATAATTCCATTGATAGCACTTGATGCTAATGAGAATAGCTTTGGAGCTTTTGCCAATCCAAAATTTAATGTTGCATTAAATCGTTATCCGGATTCAAAGCAATCTAAATTAAAAGCTGCTTTTGCTAAGGTAATAAACTTACCTAGTGAGAATATCTTTGTAGGCAATGGAAGTGATGAGGCGATAGACCTTTTAATTCGTGCTTTCTGTACTCCATTTAAAGATTCTATCCTGATAAATACACCTACATATGGAATGTATGAGGTTTCTGCTAAAATAAATCAGGTCGGCGTAATTGAGTGCGGGCTAGATGAGAATTTCGATATCTCTTCAGAGGATATACTTAATTCCATTACTAGTAATACAAAGATAATATTCTTATGTTCGCCTAATAACCCGACTGGAAATTCTCTAACTTACTCTAAAATTCTTGATGTATTAGATAGATTTAATGGAATTGTTGTAATAGACGAAGCCTATATTGATTTTGCTGATCAGCAATCTCTCTCACAATTAATCAGAAAGTATCGAAATCTTGTAATACTGCAAACCATGTCCAAGTCATGGGGATTAGCTGGAGCAAGAGTTGGCTTCTTACTTTCTGACATTTCAATTATCCAATATTTATCGAGGATAAAACCACCATACAACGTTAGTAGCACATCTCAAGCTTTAGCTATTGATGCTCTCAGTAGAATCAGTCAGGTCACCAAATCAATAAAAGCATTAAAAAATGAGAGGAACAGACTAACTGTTGAACTTAAAAAGCTAACAATAGTTCGTGAAATTTTACCATCAGAAACCAATTTTATCTTAGTTAGATTCACAGATGGTAAAGCTGCAATGAGGCAACTTGAGAAAGATGGGATCCTCGTGCGAGATCGAAGTTCTATCTCTCGTTTACAAAACTGCCTAAGAATAACAGTAGGAACTCCGACTCAAAATACGTTGCTACTAAACTCACTTAAACAATTTGACCAGAGAGTTTTTTTTCAGAATAGCGACACTGCAAGAGGCGCTTATCTACAAAGAATTACCTCCGAAACATTCACACAGATTCAACTAGACTTAGACCAACGTGGTCCCAGTGTTATCAACACGGGAATAGGTTTTCTTGACCACATGCTTGATCTTCTAACTTTTCACAGTGGATTGACTCTTGAATTAACGGCAATCGGAGATCTGAATGTAGATCTACACCACACAGTTGAAGATATAGCTCTTTTACTAGGACAAGCTATCAGACAAGCGTTAACAAATAGTGGGGGATTCAAGCGTTATGGAACGAATACTTTAATGGATGAAGCTCGTTCTGATGTTCTGATAGATATCTCAGGGAGAGCAATATTTACATGGGAGGTAGTTTTTTCCGCTGAAAATATAGGAGAGATGCCAACAGAACTTTTGAAACATTTTTTCCAGAGCTTTACTACTTCATTAGGAGCTTCTTTACAGATCTCTGCAAGTGGAGAGAACAATCACCACATCGCTGAATCTATATTCAAAGGAGTTGGTAGAGCACTAAGAGAAGCCGTTGCACGAAATGGAGATAGCGAAGTTTTAAGCACCAAAGGGATTATATGAATGTTGGAATAATTGAGTATGGAGGAGGGAATACAGCTTCTGTACTTAATGCCCTTCGGCGATTAAATGTAGCAGGTTTTGTTTCTTCTGATGCAGCTGCATTAAATCAAGCCTCTCACCTGGTCCTTCCAGGAGTTGGGTCTGCTGGTCCAGTAATGCAACGACTGAAGGAAAGCGGTCTTTCTACATTATTACAAACAACCTCAAAACCTGTATTGGGAATATGTCTCGGTATGCAGCTTTTATTTGAGTACTCGGAGGAAGATTCAACTCAAGGACTCGCAATAATACATGGCGAAGTAAGAAGGACTCCTAATTCTCCTAAAAAGACTCATGTTGGTTGGAATATAGTATCCCAGATAAAAGGCCGACTAATGAGAGAGGTAGAGGAAGACTCTGAGGTTTACTATGTCCATAGCTATTCTGCCCCTGTAGTTGAGCAAAGTACTGCAGTAACAATCTTTGGTTCATCTTTCTCAGCTTCAGTCTCATACAAAAATTATCATGGCGTTCAATTTCACCCTGAAAAAAGTGGAGAGATTGGTAGTTTAATTTTAAGTAATTTTTTAAAGAGTATTTATGTGTAGATTAATTCCAGCGATAGACCTCATCGATGGACGATGCGTTAGACTTAAGCAAGGTAACTTTGATGATGTAACCACATATCTGACAGATCCCGTAGAGCAAGCAATCATATTTCAAAATCTTGGTGCCCAGTACCTTCACCTTGTAGATCTCGATGGAGCAAAAGCTGGATCTCCTAAAAACCTTAAAGTTCTAAATAAGATAGTCTCCGCAACTAGATTAAAGGTTGATTACGGTGGTGGATTACGTTCCATATCTTCAATTAGAGAAACATTACAATCTGGAGCAGATCGCATTAATCTAGGGAGCCTTGCGATAACAAATCCAAAGCTATTATTAGAAGAGCTAAAAGCAGAGGAATTTAACAGAATTATTCTGGCGCTTGATTTCAATGGTGAAGATCTCACATCACAAGGCTGGCAAGCCACTGTTAAAACAGATTTTAGATCTCTTGTTAAACGCTACATATCAGCAGGGGTATGCACCCTATGTAGCACGCAGGTTAAACGAGATGGCATGCTCTCTGGGCCTGATTTAGACCTTTATCAAAACCTAAGAAATGAGTTCCCGACTATAGAGATTATCGCAAGTGGAGGAGTATCAAGCCTTTCAGATCTAGATCATTTAAATCGACTAAATATCGATGGTGCAATAGTAGGCAAGGCGATCTTTGAAGGAAGAATTAACAATCAAGATCTTAAAAAATATTTTTCGAGGTTTAATAATGTTACGGAAACGAATTATTCCCTGTCTTGATATAAAAAATAACAGAGTAGTTAAAGGGATAAATTTTCAAGGATTAAGCGACGTAGGAGATCCTCTTTGTTGTGCAGAGAGATACTGCAAAGAGGGAGCAGATGAGATTGTTCTTCTCGATATCACTGCAACGATAGAGGAGCGAAATACTAAGTTAAAATTAGTAGAAGAGCTTGCGACTAGAATAAATATACCTTTCACCATTGGAGGAGGGGTATCTTCTATCGAGGATGCTTATAATCTCCTCTCAAGAGGAGCCGATAAAATATCTATAAACTCCAAGGCTTTTTCTACTCCAGAGCTTATATCTGATCTAGCAGATAAATTTGGAAGCCAGTGCGTAGTAGTTGCTATAGACACAAAATTAGTAGGGGATAAATGGATCGTATACACACACGCTGGCACACAAAAAACTGACTTATTAGCTATAAATTGGGCGAAAGAAGCTGAAAAATACGGAGCAGGGGAGTTGCTAGTAACCTCGATGTCTAACGATGGAGTCTGTAACGGATATCCAATTAATCTACTAGATGCTGTTTCTAAGTCAGTAAACATTCCTGTTATTGCATCAGGTGGCGCTGGCACAACAAAGCATTTTGTCGATCTATTTCAATCCACAGATGTTGATGCTGCGCTAGCTGCCTCCGTATTTCACAAACAAGAGATCAAGATTCCATATCTAAAATCTGTATTAAAACAGGAGGGAGTATGTGTCAGAATTTAAATTTCAAAGATAGTACTTTTTTAATTCCCGTTATTATTCAAAACTCGTCGAGTTATGAAGTTTTAATGTTGGGATACATGAATCAAGAGGCCTTTGACCTTTCTAAGGCAACTGGATACGTACACTTCTTTAGTAGGTCCAGGAACAAGATCTGGAAGAAAGGAGAAACCTCTCGCAACTTTCTTAAAATAGATCAGATTAATAGCGACTGCGATAACGATGCGTTACTGATACTTGCCACGTCGCTTGGCCCTACCTGCCACAATGGGACAACAAGTTGCTTCAGTAGTCAGAGGAAATCAGTTCTTTCAGAGCTTGAGGATACGATTCAACAACGAGCGACTGATCGTCCACAAAATTCCTATGTAAGCTCCCTTATAAATTCCGGAATTGAGAGGATAGCTCAAAAGATTGGAGAAGAAGGGGTAGAAGTAGCAATTGCAGCAGTTGCTAAACGACCTGATAAAGTAGTGGAAGAAGCCGCGGACCTTATCTTTCACCTACTCGTACTACTTAAAGCCACAGGGCTGTCTTGGTTTAATGTTATGACATGCCTTAAATCAAGAATGAACTAATAATTTCAGTGTGTTAGCAAGCATAAAGCTCATATTTGATTAAGATCTAAAACAATAGTTTTATTGTTTGTTAACAAATAGATAGATATTATAATTCTTTTTTGAACTTTCTCTTGTAGTAATTCTAAAATGTTTAAAAATCCATTACAAACTCATCAAAAAGATAGCTCTCAAGAAGGCTCTTCTCCATTGGTTATTGCAGTACCTTCTTTGGATAAAGCCAGCTTCTCTCCGCCGCTTCGTAGTATTGCCGAGACTTCACCAGTTAGTTCAAATTTACTTACTGACTTATGGAAGCGATTTCAAAGATGGAGAAATCCAGATCCATCGCCCCCTACAAATCAACCGGATGTTGAGATGTCAGGCGGTCTACCAGGAGGTCTTCCTCCTGGTATGGCGAAAAAATTAGAAGAGCTCCTTAGTGGTGGTCTAGGTGGCGGCAGATTTAGCCTAGGACCTTTAACCATGCTGACTATGAGCTCTGGACCTGGCGGAGATCTTGATGATAGTGGACATCATCCACTTGATACTGGCGAAGATCCTGAGGATTCGCGTCCTGCACTCCAATTTAATCCGGAAGCAGCGGTTGAATTAGATCAAGACAATGTATCAATTAAGTACGATAAAGAAGCTTGGTTAAAATTTTTTAAATCATCAAGATCTATTGGCGCTAGACAAAGTCCATTATTAAGCATGATGGGAAATTCTCGTAAGAGAGTCCCGTTAACTCCGAGCACATTTTGCTCAGATTTACAGGATAATGAAGTATCTGCCGACATTAGAGCTACTGCTGGATTAGATGGAATCGTTGTAATTGAAGTAGAATTTCCCTGGATGATATCAGATCCGACTGATGCCCTTTCTTTTTCTAGAGAGAGTCAATTAGCTGCAATAAAAAGGATCGAAGAGGCTGTAAAGACAGTCTCAAGATCTTTCGGTGATGGTATTCTTCTTAAAGTTGATCCCACTACAAGAACAATAGATGTTGTCTTCAAGTCATCTAGCTTTTCTCTAGAACAAATGGGAGATGAGTTTGATAAAGCCATAAAGACAGCATCAGCAACTGTAGACTTCCTAAATCGACTAGCTCTTATCGAAGAGAAGAAGATTAATTTTAACTTGGAAGCACCACAGAAAATTGAAGCACCAGGAAGCAAGCCTGAACACGAATTTGATATTGATAAACTTGCCCTTAAATCAAAACCAGAAGAACGTCTAACTTCAATTGGTGGAAGTCAGAAATTAATTGATCAATTAGTTGAAATAATCGAGTTTTATAAAAATCCAGATCATTTTAAGAAATTCGGCATAACTCAGATCGGAAATGTATTATTATACGGCCCATCAGGAACGGGAAAAACTCTCTCTGCCAAGGTCGTCGCAGGAGAGCTAGATATTCCTTTTTATGAAGTAAGAACTTCAGATCTTCTTTCCTCGTGGTATGGCGACTCTGAAAGAAACGTTCGCAGTTTATTCGAAAAAGTTGAAGCTCCTTGTGTTTTATTTTTTGACGAAATTGACGCACTAGGAAGATCTCGAGAGAAATCCGACTCACTTAGTGGACGAGTTTTAAACGAGGTACTTATTCAATTAGATGGAATGTCATCTAGATCCGGAATCCTTTGTATTGGAGCCACGAACTTACATGAGGCGCTCGATCCTGCACTAACAAGACCTGGTCGCTTTTCTCATAAGGTATATGTTGGCCGCCCTGATCAGAAAGGCAAAGAACAGATATTAAAGATTCATCAAGATAGAATTACAGCCTCTGTCGAAGATCCAACTTTACTCATAAGTAAGAGTATTGATTTAAGTCAGGTCGCTAGAGAGGCAAAAGATTTTGTTGGTGCTGACTTGAAAGAGATCTGGATGCGAGCGCAAATGACCGTAGCTCGTCGCGCCTTAAGAGATAAAGACCACCCAATTAAGATTGATACAGATTTATTGCTAGAAGAGATCCGAGATTACGAAACTGAACGTACAGCAAGAGAGACTGAGAAAAGAATAGGATTCGATACAATTCCAGGAGTAATGGACTCTCCTAGAGAAAAGCTAAGACACCGAGGAGAGAGTTAAGAGATCTTACCCAGGTAAAGATCTAAACGTCATACTTATTCTTGGGTCCGCGCACTCCTTGTCTTTTTTTAAGGCATGTTGCCATGTATCTTGCATTTCGCGAGACATAGAAAACAATGAGCCAGAAGGTAGAGGAACTGAGAATGTTTCCTCATGATCTCCAACCTTTCTAAAGGTTAGAGAGCGCTCTGCTCCTAAGGAGATAATAACAACCCCAGTTCCATCAGCCATCGCACCTTTATCATCAGAGTGAAATCCCATGGAGTTTTCACCTGAGTTATAGAGATTTAACAGACAGTTATTTGGTCTCCATCCGACAGCTCTCTCAATTAGATCTATAAGCTCATTTAATTCAGGTGGAAAAGCTCTCTCAGGATACTCAATATGTGAAGACTTATAAGGAGCTCCAAAACTTGCTGTTCGACGAGACTTTATATCATCCTGCCAGGGATATGTTTCGATAGCCTTTGTTAGGAGTATATCTGGATTAGGGATAAAATCTTTAATTAACATAGCCTCTGATTTAAGTTCAGATGGAATCAGAGGTTGTGAATCAACCTGCTTTGGAGAAGATGCTGCAGGCGCTAAAGAAGCCACTCTTAGATCTCCTCTGGAATAAAGACCAATGAGCTAGCGGTAACCTCCCATCTTCTGACCTCAAACTCTTTACCATCTACAATAAAATAGCCTGCTCCTATATCAAATACTTTTGCTGTAGATGAAGGCTGATTGTTACAGTCTGCCTTCTGAATTTCTGGCTCAAACCTATCTGCACCAGCTCTACTCATCCAATCGTCTTTTAATGCGGCCATCACTCTATCAGAGGAGACAACTCCGTTAAAAACAAATGTGCCTTTCTTAATTGAACTACCATCTTTATCGGCAGATATCTGAGGATAAGGCTTAAACATTATTAAACCCTCAACTGAAATAGATAGCTTATCACCCTCTATTTTAAGTGAAGAATACTTAACATCTGTAAAAGTTAGATTATCTATCGGAGCAGTAATCTCAACTTCGCTTCCTATTTTAACTGTATCTTGTTTCATCATACTCGGTGTCATCATGATCTCACTCCGGCCTCTTTACAATAGTAAATGATCCCAATCCTGAGGTAATTGGTCTTCCATCTGTTGTTGCAAACTGTAACTCACCATTATCAACTCTCCTCTTTATGTCAGGATGAAGCTCTGGATTAGCTCTCGTTCCATTCTGTACAACTGAGATGTCTGGGTGTTGACCAACAACATCAAGGAAATTATTTAAATTACACTCATTATTTTTTGAGACCTGACCACTAACTATAATTCTACCTCCAGGTTTTAACTTCTTAAGAAGCATTGCCACCATCTCTTTTGTGAGTTCTAGATTCTCAGTTCTTGGATTATTAATTACAACCGTTTCTAAACTTCCATCTGGAATCTTCCCAACTTCCTTAACAACATCACCTCGAACTCCAGCTTTTCCTGAAGCTGGATCAAATCTAAGATCTATATTGTAGCTATCCTTAAATCCTGATTGAGGTCCTCCCATCACATCAAGTAATTTTTCTGGCTTACCATGATCTCCTCGGATTGGAGCTTCAGCGATATCAAGAACTTTTTTCACTTCAGCAGGGGTCGGCTCTCCTCTAAATCCAATATATCTTCGATTATTACCAACTTCCCAAGACTGAGCTCCCGATCTTTGTGCGGCTGGAGTTCTGTTAAAGACTCCATCTGGTTCTAGACCAGAGTGTTGCGGCTTCGTTTCCGGAGGTTTACTTGGTGGTGGCTCAGGATCTCTCTTCGGTTCTGGTTCTGTAGGTTTCTCTGGCTGAACTTTTGTTGGCTTTCCAGGGATCGGTGCTGGCGCAGCAGGCTTCCATCCCTCAATTAACTTACCAAGATATCCAAGTTGAGCTGTATCTATTCCTGCATCTCCAAGTGCTTTCCATCCAGCACGCTGCTTATCACCGTCACCTGTAGCAATTCCTTGAACTAAACTACATATTCCATCAGATAAATTAACTAAAACATCCTGAGCAAGCTTAGCTCCAAATGTTGCCTCCAAAGAAAGAGCAAGAGCTGCGCAATGTTTAGAAAGCATCGATGGATTAAGACTATTAATTGGTATCGCTCCCTGTTTCAGACTAAGAATTGCCCAGGTAGCAACGCCAACAACCAATCCTGTCATCGCTGCGCGCTTTGCAGCATCCTCGAAGCCATCAGCGTATCTTTTTTTATACTCATCCCAACTTTTTGATGTAACAGCGAGATCTTTAATAAATCTATCATGCTCTAAATTCATTGCGGCAAAACCTGCTGCTGCTGCAATGAAATGAGGATTTTTTGTGCGCGCTGCCTGAAAGGCTAGGTATCCAGCAAGTATTGTTCCTGAAGCCGCTAATCCTATACCGGAAACTGCCATTCCACTTTGAGCCATATTCTTTTCGGCATCTGTAAGATCGGAGATTTTTCGAGACCCATTCATGACAGCTTCAGAAGCAAGATGTATTGCTGCTGAATAAGAATCGGGATTTAGTTGACCTACATTATCTTTTATATACTTATGAAGCTTATCGCAGGCTTTACACCAAGCTTGAACAGCTTCACTTTGTGCATCAGTTCTAACAAACGGAACAAGAGTAGATGGGCGTGTGATTGAAAATCCATAACTCGCCTCTACTTCTTTAGTTGCCTCCTCTAATTCTTTGAGAAGTTTTTCCATTCCATCTTTACGGAACTCCTTCAGAGATTTATCTCCTGTCGCTCCTGTTAATAAGGCGCGCATGCCAGTAATTATTTTCGCTGCTTCTTCAGGGCTCTGGACCTGATGAAGTTGTGCCTCCATCTTCTTTAACTGATCTCTATGTGGAGAGTGCTCTATTTGCCGAAGCATTCCCTGTATTCTGCGGTCGGACATATCAATACCTGAGGGCAATGGTACAGATGCGTTCGTCCGATCATTAGAAACAACTGTATGTGAAGCCAACTCTTGGCGAGCCATAGCAAGTGAGGAACGACCACTAGAGATAGATGCATCCGCCAACTCCCTATCAGGAGTCAGATCTTTTGATTGATTTTGATCTACGCGATGTTGCGCTTTGTTTAAAACCATCCCCGCTGCCACTAACTATCTAGTTAGTCTTAGGATCGACACAAACTCTCAGATCCATTAGCTTTTCAGCTTAAAAAGGTAGCGGGTTGGAGATAATATTTTTATAAAGAGTCCATCTCTCTCTTTAGTAACACTCGAAGATTGTTAAACATTTCTAACTCTTCAAGCTCTTGAGAGGAAAACCATCCATATTCTGTAGATTCACCAGAAACTGGTTTAATTGGTTGTTCAGAAACTTTAACCACATATATCTGATCTAAGTGATAGTGATCAGGCTCTCCATTTTTGCCAGGAATAAGTTCTTCAAGAAAATATTTTGGAGGAGTTAGTTCATTCGCTAATTCATCAATCTTAATATCAGGTGATAGAGTGTGACTAATATCAATTCCAGTTTCTTCCAAAACCTCTCTTATCACAGCCTCACGAGGATTTTCCCAACTCTCCTGATGACCACCAGGCTGCAACCATAGACCAAATTTACGATGCTTTATAAGAAGGACCTTCTTCTCAGGAGAATCAGAAAAGATAATTGCTGAAGCGGTATAGTGCTTTATAGAAGATTCCATAAAGGCACTATAAATTAATTCTAGGAACGGTCAATTCTCAGGATCGAATTTAACTACATGAAAGATCAAACTTAGGAATAACTACTAAAGTTATTAGATCTTTATTCCTGATTCTTTAAGAGCAATTCCCCCTAAAGAATCAGGATTTCTATGAGTAATCTTACTTGTTAGCGTTTAGTACAAGCTCGCAACTCTTAACAGCAGCATTTAGAGCGCTCTCTAATCTATCTTGAAGAGCAATTAACTCTCCTAGATCTGTTATCTTTGCAAGAATTTTTCTTCTATCATCAGGAGCATTGGTTCTCTCAACCAAGCTAACTTGAGGTAATCCAGGACTAATAGTTAATGCAGCAAGTCGATCAACTGATCCAGTAATAGCAGCAGTAGATACACCTGCTTTTCTTGCAAGGTCACTCATCATCTCACCAGAACTGCCTACAAGCGCCCTAAGGATGGCTCTTCCTGTTACTCCAATCTCTCCCAATGCTGCATGAGGAGTAAAGCTATCTTGAATAAGAACTAAATTGTTATAAATATTTTCAATCGCACTTAGAAATGAAGTTTTAGCAGTGGAAGCATCTACTGTAGCACCAGCAGGTAGATTTGTAGGTTTAAACTCAGAGACTCTCTTTAAGCCCAACTTTGCAACAGTAGCAGAGGCAGCCATCTCATCAACAATTTGAACTAAAACATTAGCAAGCGCCTTTGATTCAATGACAGACAGCGCTCTTTGATCTGATAGTTTAGCTTCAATTCCACTGTTAGCTAGAAGCTGAGTTATATCCTCTGATAATCCAACTAGAGTTCCAGCAAAATGCTGCGCGCGAAGATTCACTCCTTCAAGACCAATATTAGGTGATCTAGGACCAGTAATAGTAAAATCAGAAAGATCTGGGCCAACAACAGCAGGTGCAAAAGAAGAAGAGGCATTTGTATCTACAGAAGTCATAAAATATCTCCATTAATTTCGAACGCAAGCATAAAGCCTTGCCAGAGGTAGTCAAATCGCCCGTAAAATGGGCTTTTTGCGATATGCTAATACCCTACCTCATGCTAATAATAGCTTGATCTACTTAGATATTTTTTATGCTAGCTCTATTTGCCAGTATCTTCCTATATGCCACATCAAACATTGTGGATCGCTTTGCATGCGCTGGATTAGTGCGATCTTTGTGGGGTTATCTAATAGTAATTGGTGGCACAAATCTTCTTGCTGCTCTCATTATTATTACTTTCTTCGTTGAAAGTTACACACTTGGAGATGCTGCTTTATATCTACTTCTTGCAGGAGCCTGCTCAGGAACAGCAGGAATAGCCTACTACTATTCTATTAGTAAACGTTCCGCTTCAGAAACTCTTGGTCTCTTGTTTTTCTATCCGATTATTCTGGCATTTATGGCCAGAGTATTTCTTGGAGAGGAGATCTCTTCGATCTCATGGTTTGGAATCTTTGTTTCAGTTACTGGAACACTCCTCTTAAGTAAGATCACCTTTAGAAATGCTATAAAAGAACTGATCTTTGCAATTGTTCTGATGATATTGATGCAGGCATCTCTAGAGCTGTTTGTTAAACTTGCGAGTGGTAAGGTTTCATCATTCACTGGCGCAGCCACCATGATGGGATTTAGTGGAAGCATGTTACTTACAATTCTTCTTTCATCCACAAAGATAGCAATCTCAGTAAAAGAGATAAAATTAATTCCATACGCATTCATGGGAAGTACCTTATCAA
>CAZTER010000015.1:0-13949 GCA_964612045.1 uncultured Bdellovibrionales bacterium | reverse complement strand
CAAAATAACGAACAGGGGCCTCTAGCGCAGCCTTAGCGTCTCCCATAACGTTGTAATTAGGGACTACGCGCTCAGCACCAAGATAGCTTAAAGTGATAATAGATCCGCCCTTTGTCATCAAAGGCTCTGCTCTTTTGGATACGGCAATTAATGAGTATGCAGAAACATCTAGTGCCAATTGGAAACCACTTCGAGAGGTTTGAACGAATCGATTTTTTAAATCCTCTCCGTCAGCAAAGGCCACTGAGTGGATAACTCCATCAATAGAATCCCAACCAGAACTGATTGTAGCGAAAGCACGATCTATCTCTTCATCTGATTGGACATTACAAGGAAGGATGTATTTTGCTCCTAAGCCTTCAGCTAGAGGTCTTAATCTCTTCTCGATTGCTTCATTCACATATGTGAAAGCAAGCTCTGCGCCCTCTCTGTGTAATGCCTGAGTGATACCCCAAGCCAAGCTACGCTCATTAGCTACACCGAAAACAACAAAACGCTTACCAGCAAACATCGACATATATCCCCCAATTCAAAAAGCGGCGCTTAGATTACGACTTATATTTAACGTGAACAATACTTAGTTATCTAGAAGAGTAATTTCAACAGGTATAAATATAGAAACTTAAAGTAGATAACCAAAAATATAGGCAGAACAAACCGAATATTACCTCGGATTAATTTCTGCCTATAATTACTTTTATATTTACAGCTAGCTATTATTCTGCTGCAGCTTCTTCAGCTTTTACTTTGTCAGCCTTTGCAGCCTTCTTAGCAACTGGAGCTGTACGCTCTACAAGAGAGATCCAAGCCATCTCTGCTGCATCTCCCATTCTATGACGAGAACGAACGATACGTGTGTATCCACCATTTCTAGTCTTAAAGCGAGGACCGATCTCAGCAAAAAGCTTATGAACTACTGCTTTATCCTTCAGATAGTCATATGCACGACGACGACCTACTAACGAATCTTCTCGAGCGATAGTGATCAACTTCTCAACTATCGGGCGAAGCTCTTTAGCTTTTTGAACTGTTGTCTCTACTCCCTCATGACGGAAGAGAGAAGTTGCCAAATTTCTAAACATCATCCGTGTATGTGCGGTCGACTTTTGAAACTTCCTATGTCCTGAACCGTGTCGCATAACACCCTACCTCTAACAAAAATTAATTAAGCTTCTTGAGTCTCTCTAGTCATTCGATCAAGATCCTCTCGAGCTGGGAATTCATCAACTTTCATTCCTAGTGATAATCCCATATCGGAAAGAATCTGCTTAATCTCATTAAGAGACTTTCTTCCGAAGTTCTTAGTACGCAACATCTCAGCTTCAGTTCTCTGAACTAATTCACCGATATACTTAATATCTGCGTTCTCAAGACAATTTGCGCTTCGAACTGATAGCTCGAGCTCATCAATTCTACGGAATAAATTCTCATTGAATCTCTTCTTTGGCTCGTCTCTAACTGGCTCATTCTCTTCTACGATTAAGCCATCACCAACAAATACGCTCAATTGGTCAACCAAGATATGAGCTGCTTGAGCGATTGCTTCACGTGGAGAGATACTTCCGTTCGACCAGATCTCCATTGTTAGGCAATCATAGTCAGTTCGCTGTCCAACACGAGCGTTAGTTACAACGAAATTTACCTTGCGGATTGGAGAGTAAATTGAATCAATAAAGATAGTTCCAACAGGAGCTCCCTCTACCTTATTCTTCTCAGAAGCAACGTATCCACGTCCAACCTTAACGACTACATCCATAGCTAAACGAGCACCCTCGCCTAATGTAGCAATATGAAGATCTGGGTTAAGGATTCTAACAGATGGATCGCCCTGGAACATGCCAGCTGTTACATTACATGGGCCAGTCGCTTCAATTCTAAGATGAGCTTCCTCTTTCTCTTCTAAATTTGGAACAACTTCCTTGAGGTTAAGAACCATCTCAGTGACGTCCTCGACTACACCAGGAACTGAAGAGAACTCATGCATCACACCTTCAATGCTTACTTGAGTAATAGCAGCACCCTGAAGAGAGGAAAGAAGAATTCTTCTAAGGCCGTTACCTACTGTAACGCCATAGCCTCTCTCTAGCGGCTCCGCTACGAATTTACCATAACGATCATCGCCACCTTCAATCTCAACGCGACGTGGCTTGATAAGATCTTTAAGACTTATACGCTTCATTCACCGCTCCCAAATTCAAAAAATTACTGAAAAAATTAACGAGAATATAACTCAACAACCTGCTGCTCTTGCACGTTCTGAGGCATCTGATCACGAGCTGGAATGCTAGTTACAGTACCTTTGAAGTTCTCTCGATCAACTGTAAGCCAATTTGGTAATGGACGACCTGTTGCTGCTGCTACTGCACCAGTTACAGTTACGTTTGATTTAGTTTTCTCTTTTATAGAGATCTCGTCACCTGCACAAACAACATAGCTGGAAACGTTAACACTTCTACCATTAACCAAAACATGACCGTGCAAAACCAACTGTCTTGCATGACGACGAGAAAGAGCAAATCCCATCTTTAAAACAACAGAATCTAATCTTCTCTCTAACAAGCTCAGAAGCTCTGTACCTGTAACGCCCTTAGTTCTTTGTGCCTTATCAAAAGCATTTCTGAAGCCACGCTCAAGAACAAGGTACATTCTCTTAATCTTCTGCTTAGCTCTTAACTGAACTTTATAGTTTGAAAACGCCTGACGTCCCTTTCCATGTTGACCAGGGACTCCCTCTCGTCTCTCCATTGCACACTTATCAGTGAAGCATCTCTCTCCCTTGAGGAAAAGCTTCTCGCCTTCACGGCGGCACAAACGACAAACTCCATCACAATACCTTGCCATACCGAACTCCGATATTAAACTCTACGACTCTTTCTTGGTCTGCACCCGTTATGTGGAACCGGTGTGCAATCTCTAATATTTGTTACCTGCAATCCGCCCATTTGAAGTGCTCTAAGAGCAGACTCACGTCCGGATCCTGGCCCTTTAACTATGACAGTAACAGAGCGAACTCCATACTCACGAGCTTTGCGAGCTGCATCTTCTCCAGCTACCTGAGCTGCGAAAGGTGTCGACTTACGAGAGCCCTTGAAACCGTTACATCCAGCACTCGACCATGCAATTACTCCACCTTGTAAATCGGTGATTGTAACCACAGTGTTATTAAATGAGGCATGAACATGAGCAACGCCAACTGGGACGTTTCTCTTTGCTTTTTTCTTCCTAGCACCTGCTGCTGGAGCTGTTTTAGTCTCTGCCAAGGCACTTCTCCTTAAATATCAATACTTCAACAAAAATTGCACTACTTCTTCGTTGGTGCTTTCTTACCAACGATTGGCTGCTTTCTTGGACCTTTTCTAGTACGAGAATTAGTTCTCGTTCTCTGTCCTCTAGCAGGCAATCCTTTTCTATGACGAAGGCCTCGGTAACAACCGAGATCCATCAATCTCTTGATGTTCATCTGAATCTCTCGACGAAGGTCACCTTCAACCTTCTCTCGAGTTTCAATGATCGCTCTGATACGAGCTAACTGATCTTCTGTAAGATTATCAGTTCTTGTATCAAAAGGAACCTTTGCCTCTGTCAAAATCTCTTCTGACTTTGTTAGACCAACGCCATAAATGTACGTTAATCCTCTTATGATCCTCTTATTACGTGGAAGATCTACACCAGCAATACGTGGCATCTGCTACCTCACTCTCACTCAATTAACCTTGACGCTGTTTATGTTTAGGAGTGCGCTTGCACACTACATAAACTTTACCGGCGCGACGAATGACCTTGCAGTAAGCACAGATAGGCTTGACCGAAGCTCTAACTTTCAAGGGATACTCCGCAAAAAAATATACAATACTATCAACAATATAGGCTCGGGATGATCAGCCGCGAACAAATCCCTCGCTTAGAAGGCCGGCATTTTAGCCGTTTCCTAAAACAAACTCAAGTGTTTGACCCCATCAAAGTGAAGGAAATTCTTGAAGAAACCTGATCTACGCTACCTAATCCATCAATTTCGACCAAAGATCCTGACTGATTATAGAATTGCGTAACAGGAGCTGTTAACTCCCAGTAAACCTTTAGCCTGTTAGCCAGCACCTCAGCATTATCATCTGACCTAGCTCCAGCTGACTGCCCTGCCCTAGAGCGGATTCTCTCCATCAAAATAGACTCAGGAACCTTCAATTCAATTACATGGGTTAAAGGAAGACTTAAGCGGCTAAGAAGAGCTGATAAGTCCTGCGCTTGCTTAACTGTTCTTGGAAAACCGTCTAGAATAAACCCATCAGCACAATCAGCCCTTGAAAGGCGAGTCTCAATAATACTCAACATCAGGTCGTCTGGAACAAGGTTCCCTGCATCCAATATACCCTTCACCTTATTTCCTAAATCTGACCCACGAGAAACCTCATCTCTCAACATCTCTCCTGTTGAAACATGAGCCACCTTAAGAGCATTCGCTATGCGTGAGGCTTGGGTGCCTTTACCAGCGCCAGGTGGTCCAAGGAAAACTATCCTAAAGTTCACAAAGACCTCAACGTTTAAGTACTCGTGTTCGCATATAGCTCATTGAGCCTACGCCAGACTTAATCTTACTACTCTTAGACATAAATGCTTCATAATTTCGAGCAACAACATAGGACTCGACCTGAGAAGCAGTATCAAGAGTTACTCCAACTGCAATTAGAATTGCGGTTCCACCGAAAACAGCAGCAAAAGAATGCGTGCCCATTTCAATATATAATCTCTGAGGGATAATACAGATTATAGAGAGATAAAGAGCTCCCCATAAAGTTAATCTATTCAATATAGAGTATAGGTAATCTGCAGTTTCTTTTCCTGGTCTAACAGTAGGAACAAAACCACTATTCTTCTTTAAGTTTTCAGCTATCTCAACCGGATTAAAAATTACGGAGGTAAAGAAGTAGCTAAAAACAAGGATTAATCCAACAAAAACTACATCATGCCAAATCTTTCCTGGTGCTAATTGAGAAACGATATCCTGAAGAGCGCTATCACCACCAGCAAACGATGCAATAGTAGCTGGAACTACTAAAACTGCAGAGGCAAATATTGGCGGGTATACACCAGACATATTTAGCTTCAACGGCATGTACTGAGTTTGAGCTTGAGCTAGATTTTTTCCAACTGCTCTTCTCGGATACTGAATCGGAATTCTACGCTGAGAACGTTCAACATAAATAATTCCTGCAACAGTCATAATACAGAAAGCTAACAAGAAAATAATTGATAATGGAGAGATGTCTCCAGTTCTTGATAACGCAACAGTTTCTGCAAATACGCTAGGCATTCTAGCAATAATACCAGCAAAGATAATAATACTAATACCGTTACCGATTCCACGCTCAGTGATCTGCTCACCGATCCACATAATAAAAGCTGTGCCTGTAGCTAGTGTTAACATTGCGGTTAAGCGGAATGTCATACCAGGTTCCATAACCATTCCACTCTTTTCAAGACCAGTGGCGATCATGTAGCCCTGAATTAAGGCAAGAATAATTGTTCCGTAGCGAGTATATCTAGTTAAGATTCTCTGCCCAGACTCACCTTCTTTCTTTAATCGATCCAAAGCTGGAATTGTTGGAGTCAACATCTGCACAATAATTGAGACGCTGATATAAGGAGCGATACCAAGAGAGAAGATCGAAAAGTTCTCTAATGCACCACCAGAGAACATATTAATCAAACCGAATAGAGTTTGTGCTTGCGAGTTAAACATATCTCGCAATGCCTGAACATTCACACCAGGTGTAGCAACGAATACACCTAGACGATAAACAGCGAGCATTCCTAAGGTAAAGAGGATCCTCTTCTTCAGCTCAGGAATCTTGAAAATGTCAGCCAAACCTCCAACCATATACCTCCAAAAACAGACCAGCTATTTAGTATTCCTACTGAGTGTAAAGTTCAAGTGTGAATACTGATTAAAACTCAGAAATCTCAGATAAATAACCATCATCTTTAGCTAAAACTAGCTCTGCCACCTAAATATCATGGACTCTATCTATCAGAGTGGAGATATTTAAGATTAATCAGAACATCTCATCCATAAGACATTCTTATTTATTGCGCCTACTATTGGATTTAATCCTCTTATGCCATCAATTTTGGAGGAATAAAGTGATTCGCACAAAATAAAAAAGGGGTGAAAATCACCCCTTTTTTACGATTTCAACAATCAAAATCTGTATAAAACAGATCTGATAAATCGAATTTAAGCTTGAGCAGCGCCGATAATTTCGACCGTTCCGCCGGCCTTCTCTACTAAGCTCTTTGCCTGCTCTGAAGCAGCATGAACTTTAACAGAAAGGCGCTTTGTTAACTTGCCTGTCCCAAGAAGCTTATATCCAGCTTGATTTCTTGCAGTACGTCCGAAACCTAATTTCTTAAGCTCTTCAGGGCCAACAGTTGCTCCATCTGCAAAATGCTTATCAAGAATTGATAGATTCACTACATGGTATCTATTGTTACCAGTAATCTTACCTCTAGAACGGAAACCCCACTTAGAGATACGTCGATAGAGAGGCATCTGACCACCTTCGAATCCAGGGCGAACTCCGCCACCGTTTCGAGCTGTTTGACCTTTACCACCACGTCCTGATGTTTTTCCTAATCCAGATCCTTCACCACGACCAACGCGATCTTTGATCTTCTTAGACTTATATGCTGGCTTTAATGTAGCCAAGGACAACTTAGATCCCTCTGATTTTGAACGGGCCATATTCTATCTCCTACGCCTTACTAACTGTAACAATCTGCTTAACCCTATCGATCAATCCAGTGACCGAGCTATTTAGTTCAAGGGTTATCTCTTTTCCAATACGACCAAGACCTAGTGCTTTAAGAGTACCAATAACCCTCTTATCACGGCCGATCTGGCTCCTAACTTGTTTTACTTTAACTTTCATAACGCCCTACCTTAACTAATCCAAACACTCAGTAATCATCAAATTTTTAAATTGAATAATTACCTTTAAACAACTCAGTAAGGAGAATAACCGATCTCTTCGACCGACTTTCCTCGAGTCTTGGAAGCCTCTTCTGGATCCTGAAGAGAAAGCAATCCATCAAAAGTTGCTCGTAATACGTTGAATGGGTTTGTTCTTCCAAGACACTTAGTAACAATGTCCTGGATTCCAACAGACTCAACAACAGAACGAACAGCGGAACCAGCGATCAAACCTGTACCAGGAGCAGCTGGTCTCATCATGATCTTTGCTGAACCAAACTTAACAAGAACATCGTGAGGGATAGTTCCACCACGAAGAGGAACACGGAACAAGTTCTTACGAGCTTGATCTGCAGCCTTACGAATTGCATCAGGAACCTCAGCAGCTTTTCCTAATCCGAAACCAACGATGCCTTTCTTATCTCCTGTTACTACAAGAGCGTTGAAGCTAAAGCGCTTACCGCCTTTAACAACTTTTGCAACACGGTTAACGAATACGGTCTTGTCGGTAAGCTCTCCAGCTTGCTCAACAGTTACCCTTCTTCTAAGAATCTGTCTCTTGGTTACCATAACAATCAATCCTTCAACTAAAACTCTAATCCACCTTCACGAGCACCATCAGCTACCGCTTGGATTCTGCCATGGTACAAGAAACCGTTTCGATCAAAAACTACTGTCTTAATAGACTGAGCTTTCAAGCGATCAGCGAGAACAAGGCCTACAGCTCTTGCAGCTCTAACACTTTTTGTGCTCTTTGAATCGTTGTTAAATCCTTCTCCTGAAAGACTAGCAACTCGATCCATTACCTCTTTCTCATCAGTAGATACCGAAACTATTGTCTTACCAGAGCAATCAAGAATTGCCTGAACATAAGTATGACGGCTGCTTCTAAAAACAGAGATTCTTGGACGCTCCTGGCTTCCTGAGATTTTCTTACGAATCCTATACTTGGTTCGCTCTCTCGCTCCAATTTTTACCTTCTTCGATTTAATAGCCATAAAATTCCCTTTTATCTAAGACTGATAGTAATCAAACCTGCATTACTTCTTAGCTGTCTTTCCAGCCTTACGTCTAACTGTCTCTTCAGAATACTTGATTCCCTTTCCAAGATACGGCTCAGGTGGTTTCACCTTTCTAATCTTTGCAGCAAGTTGTCCTACGAGTTGACGATCAACACTTTCAAGATCGATGGTGTTCTTAGTAACTACACACTTAACCTCTTTCGGGATGTCAATTTTAACATCATGAGAGAAACCAACTGTAAGAACAATAACCTGGCCAGCTACCTTTGCTGTATATCCAACGCCGTTCAACTCAAGAGTTCTCTTCCATCCAGTTGTCACGCCCTTAACCATGTTATTTATGACTGCGCGTGCTGTACCGAAATCTGCATTTGCTTGCTTATCAGCTAGTGGTGCATCCAATATAATCTTTCCACTCTCGAGCTTTATAGAAACTCGTGTAGATGGAACAAAAGAGATTTTTCCCTTTGGTCCCTGAATATCAACAACACCTTTATTGATAGCCGCTGTGACACCTTGTGGCACTACTACCGGCAACTTTCCAATTCGAGACATTTATTCCTCCTCAGTCCAAATCTGATCTTAAAATCAATTTGGGCTAATCCTCAACATCAACATTTAATCTCGGCACATCAGACAACTTTGGCGATCCAAAGCTACTTACTTACCCAACAAACGCTAAAACCTCTCCACCTACTCTCTCTACACGTGCCTCTTTATCAGAGATGACACCTTTAGAGGTCGACAGAACTGCAATACCTAATCCTCTTTGTATTCTTGGGAGATCACTTAGAGAAGAGTATACTCTTCTTCCTGGAGTGCTCACTCTTCTTGCTTGAGCGATAATTGGATCGCCAGAGACTAAGTATCTTAGGGAGACATCAACTGCTCCATAAGTATCAGTAGCTGCTGAATCCTTGAATGACTCAATAAAGCCTTCTCGCTTAAGAACCTCAAGAACGGCCTTAACCATCTTGCTGCCACGTACAGTTACTGAACGATGACGTGCTCTTTGAGCATTTCTAATTCTTGTCAAAAGATCTGCGATTGGATCAGTTATCATAATACCCTCTATTACCAACTTGCCTTGATGACACCAGGGATCTCGCCTTTATGCGCCATCTCCCGGAAACAAATTCTGCACAACTTGAACTTGCGATAAACAGATCTCGCACGTCCACACATCTGACATCTTGTATATGCCCTGACAGCGAACTTCGGAGTTGCTGCACACTTATTTCTCAAACACTTCTTTGCCACTATCTCCTCCTTACACTAGAAATTATTACGCGGCTTCTTTCTGCTCTGGCTTGCGGAAAGGTAACCCAAGCGCCGCCAATAGAGCTCTACCTTCATCATCTGTTGGTGCAGAAGTTACGAAGGTGATATCGAGACCACGAATCTTATCTAATTTATCTACTACTACTTCTGGGAAAGCGATCTGCTCTTTAAGTCCCATTGTATAGTTTCCTCGTCCATCAAAACCTTTAGTAGGAACACCTCTAAAGTCACGTACACGAGGTAATGCAACTGAAACTAAACGATCAAAGAAATCCCACATCTTATCATGACGAAGGGTAACAGATACTCCAATTGGCAATCCTTCTCTTAGCTTAAAAGCAGCAATCGCTTTTTTAGATCGGCTAATCAAAGGCTTTTGACCACTGATCTGTGTAAGACCGTAGACAGCATAATCAACTGACTTAATGTTCTGAGTTGACTCTCCTACACCACAGTTAAGAACGATCTTTAGTAATCTAGGCACCTGCATAGGAGTAGAATACTTAAACTCCTGAGTCAGCTGAGAAATCACCTGCTTCTTATATAAATCACGAACTCTATGGCTCATTTGTCGAATCCCTTAATTACAAAAACTGATTTATCTCTTTTAAAATTAAACTGCTTCCTCAAACTTCTTTGTCTCAGGATTAATATATCCTCTAACTCTACGACCATCTTCTAGTGTCATGTGCTTAACACGAACTGGCTTCTTCAATTTCTCAACGTAGAACATTACATTAGAAACATGAATGGAGGCCTCTTTTCTCTCCTTACCAGCTGGTTGATTTGGACCTCTTTGGCGGTAGTGACGAGTAATCATATTTACTCCTTCTACTACAACTCTCTCTGTTCCAACAAAACGAAGGATCTTTCCAACTTGTCCCTTGTTTGGTCTCTTGGTTTTATTTCCACCAGAGATAACCATTACTAGATCGCCCTTCTTTAAAGCTGATCGTCCAGCAGTTTTCTTTGATTGTGCGTTTTTACGACTTGCCATAACTCTCTCCAACTATCTCAACTTACAAGACCTCAGGGGCCAATGATAAAATCTTCATAAACTTCTTTGATCGAAGCTCTCTAGCAACCGGTCCGAAAATACGGGTTCCGACTGGCTCTTGAGTCGCATTAAGAAGAACTACGCTGTTGTCATCAAAACGGATAGCAGATCCATCTTCACGAGAAACCTGTCTTACCGTACGAACAATCACAGCCTTATGAACTGTTCCTTTCGCTATTTTTGAGTTCGGAACTGCTTCTCGAACTGCAACAACAATTACGTCACCTAGAGAAGCATATCTTCTTCTAGATCCACCTAGTACTTTGATACAAACTACCTTCTTGGCTCCGGAGTTATCGGCTACATCAAGAAGTGATTTCAACTGAATCATGACTATCTCCGCGTTTCACTACGTACTAAAAACTTTTTCAACCTAGACTTATGCCTTAGCTACTTCAACCTTTCTCAAGATCTGAGCAACTCTCCAGCGCTTCAACTTGCTTAGAGGTCTGGTCTCAACGATTCTAACCGTATCACCAACTTCACATGTGTCCTTCTCATCATGAGCGTAATAACGCTTAGATTTTTGAACATACTTTTTATACAACGGGTGCTCGACTAAACGACGAACTTCAACAACAACGGTCTTATCCATCTTGTTGCTTATAACTACTCCGTCACGACTTTTAGCTAATCTACGAACGCTCTTCTCAGCATTCTGATCTTTAACTACTTCACCCTTTGCCATATCTACCTCAATCTTTTCTTATCTCTGCGCACTCAATAATGGTAACGCTATTACTAATCCTTAGTCCGCTCGCCATCCCCTGCGGTCAAGTCCAAGGAAACACTCTATTATGCATCCTTTGCTGAATTACTCAACGCCAGCTTGCTTAACGCAGTTTGAACTCTCGCCAAATTACGTCTTGTTTCCTTAATTCTGCTTGTCTGTTGTAACTGCCCGGAAGTCTTACGAAATCCAAGCTTCATTAACTCTTCAGCCAAGGAGAGTGCCTTCACCTTTAGCTGCTCTGCAGACATCTGTGCTATCTCACCCTTGAAGTCCCTGCTTTTCATAACTCACACTCCTAAGCTTTCAACTCGTTCTCAAACTATTAACCGTCTAAAAGATTTCCCTTTCTCTCGATGATCTTAGTCTTCAAAGGAAGCTTTGAACTCGCTAATTTCAGCGCAGCTACAGCTACATCTTTGGTTACACCGGTCATCTCAAACAAAATTCTTCCAGCTCTTAATTCTGCAACCCAATACTCTGGACTTCCCTTTCCGGAACCCATTCGAGTTTCAGCAGCCTTCTTAGTGATTGGCTTATCTGGGAAAACTTTAATCCAGAGCTTTCCACCACGCTTTACAAATCTTGAGATAGCAATACGGCCGGCTTCAATCTGTCGGCTTGTAATCCATCCAGACTCCATAACGCGAAGACCGAAATCTCCATTGTGAAGTTTGCATCCACGATCCGCGACACCCTTGATGTGGCGAACTAATTTCTGCTGCTTACGATATTTTGTTCTCTTCGGCTGAAGCATGATTCTATTCCTTCATTAAAGCTGTACTGCTTCTACTGGCATCTCTTCACCTGGTGCGAATTTCTCACCCTTGAAGACCCATACCTTAATTCCGATAATTCCGTACTGAGTCTTTGCCTCAGCAAATCCATAATCTACATCTGCTCGTAGAGTATGAAGTGGCACTCGTTTCTCTCTTGTCTGCTCGCTTCTTGCGATTTCAGCATTATTCAAACGACCTGAGATTCTGATACGCACACCCTCTGCTCCAGCACGAAGAGCTCTGCTAGCAGACTCTTTCATAGCTCGACGGAAGCTTACACGTTTCTCAATCTGGAAAGCGATATTCTCAGCGATGAGCTGAGAATCCATATCAGCCTTACGAACCTCAATGATGTTAAGGCCGACATCTTTACCAACGAGTTTCTTAAGATCTGATCTTAAATCTTCAATTCCAGCGCCCTTCTTACCGATTACCAAACCTGGCTTAGCGGAGAAGATGTTAACCTTAACGCGGGAAGCTGCTCTCTCGATCTCAATCTTAGATATTCCTGCACCGGTTAACTTAGCTTTAACCATCTGACGAATCTTCTTGTCGTCCCCTAGGCACTTTGCAAAGTCCTTAGAGTTAGCAAACCACTTTGATTGCCATGTCTCGTAAGAACCTATTCTTAAACCGCGAGGATGTATCTTCTGTCCCATCTCTATATCTCCGTACTTAGACCTTTAAACCAACCTCAATTGTTATGTGCGCTGATCTCTTGCGAATCTTATCTGCGCTACCTCTAGCTCTTGGCATATAACGCTTCATTATCGGACCTTCGTTTGCCCAAGCTCTTGTTACCCACAACTCATCTGCATCAAGACCTTTTGTATCTCTAGCATTTGCTACTGCGGATTTTAAAAGCTTAGCAACCATTCTTGCTCCCTTCTTTGGAGTAAACTCCAATATCTGAAGAGCTGGTTCGATCTGCTTTCCACGAACAAGATCTAATACATGGCGAACCTTTCTTGGCGAAATTCTCGCATGACGGAGGATGGCTTGAGCTCTATTTCCAGAACCCTCCTTTGCCTCACCTTTTTTTACGTTTTTCTTACTCATAATACCCTCATCTCTTCAGAGAAAAAGAATCCCTTTTGAAGCCCTTTCAGCAAATTAAGCCTTACCAGTTGGAGAAGCCATCGCCTTAGTCTTGAATGTATGTCCACCAAATTGTCTTGTTGGTGAAAATTCGCCGAGCTTATGACCAACCATATTTTCAGTAACGAAAACTGCGTTGAACTTTTTGCCGTTGTGAACTGCGAATGTAAGACCAACCATATCTGGAGTAATGGTCGAACGACGAGACCATGTCTTAATTACCCCTTTGTAAGCACCTGAGCGAGCTCTCTCTACCCACTTCATTAAGCTTTCATCTACAAAAGGACCTTTTTTAATCGAACGTGCCATCTCGCATTCTCCTCAATGAAATTTATCCGACCTTGCTTCCACGACTACGCACGATAAACTTATCAGTACGCTTATTGCTCCTGGTCTTAAGACCCTTGCTGTTAAGAGCATTTTTATTACATGGATGACGTCCACCCTTGGTTTTACCTTGTCCACCGCCCAATGGATGGTCAACAGGGTTACCAGCAGTACCACGGTGATGCGGACGAATACCAAGCCATCTTGAACGTCCAGCTTTACCAAAGATAATGTTTGCGTGATCTGCGTTACCTAAAACGCCGATTGTTGCATAGCAATCAAGGTGAATCTTTCGTAGCTCACCTGAAGGAAGACGAATCAATGCATAATCTCCCTCTTTAGCAAGCAACTGAGCAGAACAGCCAGCTGATCGAACCATCTGTCCACCAGCTCCTCTCTTCAACTCAATATTATGAACTGGTTGACCAGTTGGAATAAGTCTTAAAGGTAAAGCATTACCTACTTTAACTTCTGCATCTGGTCCGCTGAGAACCTGATCTCCTACTGTTAATCCCTGAGGAGCCAAAATATATCGCTTCTCACCATCAACATAAAAAACCAATGCGATTCGTACTGTTCTATTTGGATCGTACTCAATAGCTGCAACTTTAGCTGGAACTCCAACCTTGTCACGCTTGAAATCAACCAAACGATAACGACGCTTATGTCCTGGTCCAACATTTACATT
>CAZTER010000014.1:0-14334 GCA_964612045.1 uncultured Bdellovibrionales bacterium | reverse complement strand
CTAACTGATTTAGAAAATCAATCAAAGCAGATTGTTGAAGAGTTAAAGAGCCAAGGAGTAAATGCTTCTGAGGATCTTCATAAGCGAGAGATTATTGCATTGATCGCTTACCTACAAAAACTTGGGCGAGATATTAAAGGGTAACATTCATGCGATTTCTACTTTCTGGCTATGAAACTACATCATGGGGAGCAATATCCGTATTGATATTCTTTGCGTTGTTTATCGTTCTGATCTGCAGACTATACTCCCCTCGCAATAGGGACGCTCTTGAACAAGAGTCGAGAATTCCGTTTGACGAGCCCACAACAGCAAAAATAAATTACAAGGAGAACTAAATGGGCGAAAACAAGAAAGAACAGGATAAATTACTCGATCATAACTATGACGGGATCCAGGAATATGACAATGATCTTCCTAAATGGTGGGTAAATATCTTCTGGGTCACCATTATATGGGGAGTTATATACATTTTTTACTTCCATTTTTACCTTGATTCGACTGAAGAAAGACTCAATACAGCCCTAGCCGCCATAGAGGCAAAAAAAATTAAATCGATAGATTCAAATCAACCTACAGATGAAGCTGCGATACTATCCAGTTTAATAGGGAATCAGGAAGTGATTGCAAAAGGAGCGACAACCTTTGCGACTAAATGTGCAGCATGCCATGGGATGCAAGGGCAAGGACTCGTTGGTCCAAATTTGACGGATGAATATTGGATCCATGGGGGTAAATTGACAGACATAAAGCACACAATTCTGGAAGGTGTTCCCGCCAAAGGAATGCTTTCATGGAAAGCTCTCATGACTAATGAGGAAGTTAACTCAGTTATAGCATTTATTATCTCTATAAAAGGAACAACTCCGCCAAACCCGAAAGCTCCTGAAGGAGAGGTCTACAAAGAATAATCTGAGCAACAAAATGGGAGATTTTAAAGATACTCTATACACGATAGATAAACGTGGAAATCGAAAGTGGGTATATCCTAGCTTTAATCCAGGCAGATTCTTCCAGATAAGATCAGTTGTAGTTTATTTATTAATGGCATTATACCTCTTAATGCCCTGGATACAGATAAATGGGATGCAGGGAATACGCTTTGATATTCCTAATAGAAAGGCAATTATATTTGGAAGTATCTTCTGGGCGACTGACACATCATACCTCGTCCTAGTTATCGGCTCCCTCGCGATAGCTCTCTTCTTTTTTACAGCAATGTTTGGAAGAATTTGGTGTGGATGGGCATGCCCTGAAACGGTCTTCTTGGAATTTTTATTTCGTCCTCTTGAGCGCTTAATAGAAGGAAATGGAGCAGAGCGCTTGAGGTTAGATAAACAACCTTGGAATCTAAAAAAAATATTTAAAAAAGCTCTTAAATATCTACTTTTTCTAATGGCTGCGTGGTTACTAGCCAATACTTTTCTAGCTTACTTCGTTGGCAAAGAGCAGCTACTAGAGATGATGCGAACCTCTCCAACAGAGAACATCTCTCCGTTCCTTGTTACTGTAGCTATCATCGTTGCCCTACTTTTTCAATTTGGTTGGTTTCGCGAACAATTTTGTACAATTGTTTGCCCCTATGCGAGATTTCAATCGGTACTATTAGATTCTAATTCTCTAGTTGTTGGATATGATGCTATTCGCGGAGAACCTCGAGGAACAGGCAAAAAAGGTAAAACATCAGATAAATTTGGTGACTGCGTCGACTGTGGTCTCTGCGTAAAAGTATGTCCTACCGGAATAGATATCAGAAATGGACTTCAACTTGAGTGTATCAACTGTGCTGCTTGTATAGATGCCTGCGACTCAATCATGAGTAAACTAGGGAGAGAAAAAGGTCTAATTCGCTACGATACGGAGAATGGTTTCTTAAGAAACAAAACAAAACTTTTGAGACCAAGAGTGGTTATATATTCAGCTATTCTATTTGCATATGCACTAATCTTTGCTTGGCGTTTATCTAATCGTGTTTTTCTTGATGTTAATATAGTACGAGGATCTGCAGATGTTGCATATTCAAGTCTTAGTGCCGGAATTATAAGTAATCATCTACATGCCAGACTTGAGAATAAAAGTCTTGAATCTCACCAGATATCATTTACCTTAAACTCAAACGAGGGAGTTTTTTTAATAACTCCAATCAATCCCTATCCGCTTGCCCCTCAAGCAAGAGCTACAACACCAATCTTCATAAACTTTCCGACATCACTACTAGTCAATGGTCGCAAGGAGATAGAGATCCATGTTTCTGGGGACGATGGGTATAAAGAAATAATCAAGGTAATTCTAATCGGTCCAGGAGCATAGAATGTTAGATAAAAATTCATGGCTTAGTATGAACCTTTGGCCACTTTCCCTCGCTTTTGGCTTACTTTCTGGAATGAGCCTTACAATAGTCATGACAATAATAGCGATTAAAACAGATCGCGGAGTTATAGAAACATCTCCGTATGAAAGAGGATTAGACTATGAAAGAACGATTAATGAAAAACGAGCTTTCAAAGAAAGTGGTATAGTTGTCGATATAATCACTAAGAAACCTAATCAACCATTTACTATTTTAGTAAAAGACAGAGATGGCTTATCTCTTACAGCTTTTCAAGTATCTGGTAGAGCAATCAGAGGCGCTTCAGATGTTCCTGATCAAAACCTAAGCTTTACTGAGGTAAGAGCAGGAGAATATATCTCTAGTGCACTAACAAGAGATGGATTATGGCTTCTTGAAATAAAGCTATCTAGATCAAATCACAACTACATATTTAAAGAGTCACTAATTCTGAGCAGATAACTTTAGCAAGATAAATATCTTCACAGAAAACAAAATAAAGTTATCGTCAAAATTTAGTTAAATTCACCTTCTTAACAAATTTCCCATTCCGGATCTCACGAATTTCATAGCTAAAATGGATCTCTCCAAACCGATCAAAGGTATAAGAGTTGAATGCTCCAATAAAGCCTCTTAAATCATGGAGATATCGTCTTGGTTCTGTAGCTTTAATTGCACTATTTATAATTGTTACAGCATCATATCCCCAGGCAGCAAAAGGATTTCCATCAGGATATAGCTGATAAAACAAAGGATAACTGGAGCGAGATTTTGGTTCGTCAGCTACTGCAAGATACATAATTCCATCAGCACTAGCTCCAGATAGCCGGACTACCTCTGGATTCTCTACTGAGATATTAGACATAATTGGGATATTTCGCATTCCTAGAACACCGAGTTGAGAGAGTATCTCTGGCGTTAAATTAGGCAGTGAGATCATAAATATTAAATCTGGTTTATTCGCCTTAATCTTCATTAATCCACTACTAAGATCTCCACTATCTTTCGTATTAAAAGAAAGTTCATCAGATATAGATATCCCACTTTTTTAAGAGCATCTCTAGTATGGTCTATAATCTTTGCACCCCAACTATTATTAATAAAAAGAAGTGCAACTTTAGACACACCGCTACTTTTTAGATATCTGGCTGTTATTCCTGCTCCAATCTCCTCGTTAACATCAATCCTAAAATTAAAGCTATCGCTATCGATAAACGGCGCTGTATTACATCCAGCCGCTAGGTGAACTAGCTTGTTTTTCTGAGCTTTACTGTTCAGCACCTGACATGTTGCTCCACCAAAACTAATCAGATAATCGATCTTATCCTCTCGAATTAACTTTTCAAATGCAGAGATAGCTTGCTGATTTTCGAATCTAGAATCTTCAAATTTGATCTTTAAATTTGAAGAGAGAGGATTAGCAAGCAATCCATCCTTAAACTGCTCGCCATAGCTAGCAGCCTCTCCTGTCAGAGGCAATATTACTCCAACAGTCTTCTGCTCCTCTGCCATAAGCGCAGAATGAGGAATTAAGATGCACGATAAAAGAATTAAAAAAGACAATCTGAACATATCAATCCCTCTCTATATCTATCAGCAATCTAGCACTAGCTCAGTAATCTAGGAATGTTTAGAAAAGAAGCTTGATATTAATGCTCCAATCTGAGTGAAAAATAGGACTATTGGAATTCCCCACACACCGAATATTGTATTAACATAAACTTTCTTGGGGTTTTTCGGATTATAGATAACCTCAACGCCGACACCTACACTGTAGTCTGCGTTATCAATAGAGCGGTTACTTCCCCTAGAAGAGCCAGCAGAAGACTGGAACTCATATCGAGATCCCTGTCGATCAAAGAATTGAATATTTGCAGTAAATTTTGTGCAGGCATAACTTCTTCGCCTACGACCACCACCACATCGATCGTTATATGATTCCAGGCCTATTACCTGACCAATAGTTTTTTGAGCAGAGCTGATAAAGATCAACCTTTCTACTGCAAAACCGACCGCTATTGCCCCTATAATAAACGACAAGAAAAACAGCCAGGGAGTTTTAATCATCGATGCTCCCTAAGACTCTGCGTAATCGCAGCAGTGACAACTGCTAATCCAAATCCAAAGTAAACTATATACAAAACAATAAAGTACAGCACCGACATCCCTGATACTTCAAATAAGGGAGCAACAACGGCTGGCACATCTTGTAAAAGAAATAGATAAAAAACAGTTAACATGGACTGTCCGAGAGAACCCCAAGCCTCAGGGGAGATCTCCGAGAAGAGATAATATCCTGATATCGAAAAGATATATGACAATATCAGCAGAATAACAGAAGAGTATAGAACCTCATCTAAGACATCAGATAATCTCTCAACAAAACCACCAAGATGCTTAGAGACTGCAACAACTCTCAAGACTCTCAACAACCTTGATAGACGCGCAACTGTTGCAAAAGCACCGACTGCTGGAATCAGAGACAACGCGACAATTACAAAATCAAAGGTATTCCAAAAATTATTAAAATATCCCCTAAATTTTGGAGCAAAAGCTATTCCCCTTATTAGAATCTCGACGACAAATATTATCTGCGAGATTACGAATACCGAGAGAAAAACATCATTAAACTGATCAAGTAGCTCAGGGAAGGTCTCCAACCCCATACTTATTCCATTTATAACGATCAGGAATAATATGAAGCTTTGAAAGCTTTCACTATCTGCTATTCGTTTGCATAAATTTATCATAGACCCTCTACCCTGTAGGCTTTCATAGGTACAGAATCGCTACAAGATCATAATTGTTAACAAATCAGAGCAAACTGAGAAGAATTAATCTTTATAAGGGTCAAGTTCTTCTTCGCTAGCCATAGCAACTCCAATCGGCCGTAATGTATGGAGTATCTTTATCGTATTAGAATGCTCCTGTATGACCTCATCTAACCTTTTGTAACAGTGCGGAGATTCATCACAGCCCGCTCCTCGTAAAACAACCCCTTTTTCTTTAATCCAGTCCTCCATCATTGCGCGGGATACCTTTCCCCCACTGCGTGGAGATTTCTTACCTTTCTCCCAACGACTTCTACCTGCAGCCTCTGTCCGAGACATGACACGACCAGCTCCATGAACTGTAGAATAGAAGATTCCTTTGGATTCCTTGCTATCAATTCCTTCTAAAATAACTGAGTTATCTCCCATAGATCCACCAACAAACCCTTTTTGCCCAGGGAATGCTGGAGTTGCTCCTTTTCTTACCACACACCACAATTCACCAAAGTGCTCTTCAATCCAGGCAAAGTTATGGTGATTATGGATCTCCTCTAAGATCTTTCCACCTAAAATTTTAGTAATTTTATCACAAACCCAATCCCTCCCTGCATAGGCATACAAACCAGCAAGGCTCATAGCTGCCAGATACTCCTGTCCTAGATCTGAGTGAAGATCAAAAACAATAGGATCTGAATCAATCGCATTTGTTCCACCGCCAATTTTAAGATAATGAGAGGCAATTTTGTGCCCAAATCCCCTGCTACCGAAATGAACACCTACCCAAATCCGTTCATTCTCATCTGCAAAGATATCAACATAATGATTCCCACTTCCGACTGTTCCCAACTGTTTTATGGCAAGCTCTTTCAATTGAGAAACAACAGGAATGTCCCATGCAGAGCTAGACCTATCATCAAACAATTTAAGGTTATCGACCTCTGAGTTATTGCGACGCCCTACCCCAAAAGAGATCTCGCTTACAACTTGATCCATAATTTGATCGATATAAGGAGCAACTTGATTTAACGAAAGGTCTGTCAAAACAGCTTTATTTCCACAGCCGATATCATATCCAACTCCTGAAGGAGAAACTTTATTACGATAAGCAACTACACCACCAATAGGCACAGAATAACCACAGTGATGATCTGCCATTAGAGCAACTCTAGTATCTGGAACCTTTGCACACCTAATAATTTGAGATAAAGCCTGAGGATCTATATTAGGTCCATATACAGGAATTCCATCAATAACTTTCATACCATTCCCAGATTAATTCTCTCACTTCCATACATAATAGTAGCAGATTTAAAGAATAAGAGGTCCTCACACCGAGATAGTCGAAGCAACAACGTTCGTACTCGATCTATTGAAAAAGCGTTATGGCGACGCACTTCGACACGGTCTCTCTTTAACATCGCAGCCAAAGCATTTCCCTTGCTCTCATCTTCATAACTAACAGCCCCACTAAATCCCTTATGCTCTCGATGCTGTCCTGAGACTAAGAACAAGATCGCACCATTCTCATTAAAAACCATCTTCAATTCAAAAAATGGCTTAGACAGAGAAGACCTAACTACTTCATTAATTATAATCTTAGAGCCTGAAGGCTGGTTCTGCATCATACACAGCTCCACTACTATTATTAGACTTCAATATAATCTAGATCTCTTATCTCTCAAGTGATCTTTCTGCGGTATACTTACCTCTATCTCTGACCTTTCATGCGAAGAGAGTTAAGAATGAGATATGAGAATGGAGTTTCCAATATAACCAACACACTCTTTACTAGAAATTGGCCTAGAATAGCGGGCAAAAGTGGAAAATTTCCATAAAATGCAATTGTCATGAAAATTGCGCTATCAACAAGTTGGCTAATCAATGTACTAGCATTCTTCCTTAGCCAGAAATGTCGTTCTCCGGTGGCTTTGCGTATCTTATGAAAGATAAAAACATCAAGTGGTTGTGAAACAAGATAGGCTAACCATCCACCGATTAAAATCCTAGGAGCGACACTAAAGATCTGCTCAAACGAATTTTGTCCAGTCCATCCATCCGCAGGAGGTAGATAAATAGCAAAGGTAAAGAGGAGTGAGGAGATAACTACCGACAAGAAACCGATTTTAACACTTAGGTTCGCATTCTCTCGCCCATGTAGCTCATTGATTAAATCAGTAACAAGTACACTTAAAATATAAGAAACAACTGCGGCAGAGGCTGCCATCCCAAAAGGAAGAGCTATCAACTTGGCTCCTGCTGCATTGCTTGCGACTAGCAGAGCACAGTTAATTCCAATCAAGTAAGATTGTGAGTCTTTCAAGATACCCCCCCTTCTGCAAATAAAGACTCAAATTACAGAGATGAAGAAAGATTGACAATCATTAATGAGATATGAGACCTTAACGCAACTAAGTTGCATTAAGTCAATAGGAGCCATTTATGAATGATAAAGCAGGTCAACTTCCAGTTACCATCCTCTCCGGATTCCTTGGTGCTGGGAAAACTACCTTATTAAACTCACTTTTATCTAACAGAGATGGGCTCAAAGTTGCAGTAATTGTCAATGACATGAGCGAGGTTAATATCGATGCTGCGCTAATAGAGAGAGGTGAAGCTCGCCTTGATAGAACCAAAGAGAAGCTAGTTGAGATGTCTAATGGATGCATATGTTGCACCCTTAGAGAGGACCTCATTCATCAGGTGAGGGAGCTAGCAAGCTCAAAAAGATATGACTATCTCTTGATTGAATCTACTGGCATAGGAGAACCACTTCCAGTTGCTGCAACTTTTGCCTTTGAGGATGAATTAGGACACAGCTTATCAAAGATAGCCTATATCGACTCAATGATTACAGTAGTAGATGCAGCAAATTTGCTAAACTATATCGAATCACCAGATTCTCTCTCTAAGTTTAACTTAGAAGTTGATGATAATGACGAGAGAACCATCGTAGACTTAGTGGTCGATCAGATTGAATTTGCAAATATTATCGTTGTTAACAAGGTCGACTGCATTGATACGAATAAGCTTAAACTAGTCGAAGCTATTATAAAGAAACTCAATCCAGAGGCAGAGATTGTTGAGTCTAAATTTGGTCAGGTAGAGAATGATATCTTATTAAAACGTAATCTATTTGATCTTGATAAAGCCTCAGAAAATGCAGGATGGGCATTAGAACTTAGTGGCCAACACATTCCAGAGACAGAAGAATATGGAATAAGTAGTTTTGTCTATAGAAGAGATCGTCCATTTCATCCCGAAAGATTTAATAAATGTGCTCAAACTGAGTGGCCTGGTGTTGTAAGGTCGAAGGGATTTTTCTGGCTCGCCTCTCGCCCTCACCTCGCTGGCCTTTGGTCTCAAGCTGGCGGATCTTGTCGAACTGAGCTCGCTGGATTTTGGAGCCACGAGCAAGATGGAGAGGTTATCACCTCTGAAGACAGTGAAGTTTGTGGCAGACAAGAGATCGTTCTTATTGGCATCGATATGATTAGAGATCGAATTGAAACAATGCTTGATGAGTGTCTACTAACAGACAGCGAGCTTGAGCTAGGAAGTGTAAATTGGAGAAAATTTAAAGATCCATTTTCTTCCTGGAGCGCCGCAGAATAGATCAAAGGCAAGATAAACTATTCTGTTCTAAACTATGTTGCTCTAGGTTTAACGGTATTTTTACGCTCTCTAGCGGTAGCTATCTTTACCTAGAACCACACATCCTTGAAAAGCTCAGAATTTTCCAAAACTTTTCCAGCTCCTTCAACTACAGCTGCAAGTGGATCATCTGCTATTTTTACACGGATGTTCAGATCCTGACTTATCCTCTTATCGATACCTTTTAATAAAGCACCGCCACCAGCAAGCGCCAAGCCTGCTGAGATAATATCTCCCGATAACTCAGGAGGTGTATTCTCTAAAGCTTGTCTAATAGCACCAACGATTGAAGAGACAACTTCATTAATCGCTTCGCGTATCTCATTTCCACCTATGACCAAAGAACCTGGAGCGCCACTTGTTAGACTTCTTCCACGAACTTCCATCTCTTGGGAATCATAATCAGGATGAGCACTTCCAATAGTTTTTTTTATTAGTTCAGCAGTAGCCTCACCTATGAGAAGATGATGACGTCTACGCATGTGATTAATGATAGATTCATCCATAGCATCGCCACCCATCCTAACGGAAACTGAGTAAACGATATCTTTCAAACTTATTACTGCTATATCAGTTGTTCCACCACCAATATCAACGATTAAACTTGCAACAGGCTCAGTAACTGGAAGATTACATCCGATTGCTGCTGCCATAGCTTCATCAATCAGCCGTACTTCTCTAGCCTCTCCCTCGATAGAGTCACGGATCGCTCTCTTCTCTACCTCTGTTATCCCACTAGGCACACCGACAATTACACGGGGACGAAATAGAGCTTTAGATCTTTTTCGAGCTTTGGCTAAGAAGTGTGCCAACATTAAACTTGCAACTTCAAAGTCAGCAATAACACCTGTACGAACTGGTCTAATTACCTTCACACCTTCAGGTGTTCGCCCTAGCATAGCCTTAGCTTCTGCACCGAACGCTATTGGCTCTTTTCTAGTACCATCAAAACGAACAGCGACGATCGATGGCTCATTAAGAACGATCCCCCTTCCTTGTTCATAAATTAAGGTATTCGCAGTTCCAAGATCGATTGCTACATCTCGCGCGACAAGTCGAAACATTTAGGGCTCGCTGATTACAAAAAGAGCTGTATACTAAAAAGGTTGCTATGCGAGGTCAGTACATCAAAGTCAAAACGGCTGGTATCACTGACATCGATAAGCTTGTACTAAGTAAATAATTGAATTTAAATTAAAACTCAAACAATTGGTGACTAATGAGTGAAAAGTTTTCAATAGGTGTGGTTGGCGCTGGCCAAATGGGGGCTGGCATAGCCCATAGCTGCGCTCAAGCAGGACTTGAGGTCATCCTCTGGGATCAAGACAGTCCGGCAGTAACAAAAGGCATTGGTGGAGTAAAACGTCGCCTTGAACAGGGCGTCGAAAAAGGTAAGATTTCGGCGCAAGACAAGGATCTGGTCCTATCAAAGATCAGCGCTGGCACAGACATAAGCCAACTCTCTAAATGCAACCTTGTGATTGAAGCAATCATAGAGAATGTCGATATCAAGGGAAGATTGTTTACCAGCCTAGATCAAATTCTTGCACCAGATGCTATCATTGCTTCAAACACATCATCTATATCCCTTACGCGTATCGCTGCATTCACAAAAAGACCCGACAAGGTAATTGGCCTTCACTTTATGAATCCAGTGCCTGTCATGCAGCTAGTTGAAGTAATTAAAGGACTACAGACGTCAGAAGAGACATATAAACGTGGGCTAGAGCTTGTAGCTACCATTAATAAGACTGCTATCCTTGCCCCTGACGCACCAGGATTTGTTGTAAATAGAATCCTTTGTCCAATGATAAATGAAGCGATCTTTCTTCTTCAACAAGGGGTGACACCTCAAGATATTGATAGCGCCATGAAGCTAGGCACAAACCAACCAATGGGACCTCTTGAGTTAGCAGATTTTGTAGGATTAGATACCTTACTGTTTATATTACAGATACTACACCGCGAACTTGGTGAAGATAAATACAGACCCTGTCCTCTATTGGTCAAATATGTAGAAGCTGGTTGGTACGGAAGAAAGAATGGTCGAGGTTTTTATGTATATCCATAGGCCCAGGTAAAATAGCCCTAGGTAAAATTGTAGCTGAGTAACTTATTAACTACAGTTACGGATTACTACCTACTAACCATTGGCTTACTAAGCTCAACGGACTCAAATACTCCATTCTTTGTTGTCATCATCTCCGCTTTAACCTTAACAGGCTGATTGTTGATCGGTGGATATTCAAACTGACCCGTCACACCTTTCATCGGGAAAAGATCCTTTCCTCTCGTGGAGTTTTTGCGAACTAGCGCAGTCCGGTAAGCAAAATTTAAAGCATCGAATCCCTCTGCTGCATAAACTTTAGGAGCTTCTTCATATTGGGCCTTATAAAGCTCAATAAAAGATGGGTCTTCAAGCTTTGGATATATACCATATGCTTCTTTATAGCGTGCGGCTGACCCCGAAACCTTAAAAGCATTCTCTAGGTGCTGAGTAACTACTAAAGGAATTAAAGGTGGATCTTTCTCTAGCTCTTTAAGTACTAGGTCAACGCCAACAGCATCTGTAACACAAAAGATAAAATCAGGATTTGATGCTCGAGCTTGAGCTACTCGCACTTTTAATTCATCCGCATAGTTAGAGAGTAATGAGAACTTAGAACTATAAACAATCTTAAGATCTGAATTAGCAGAGATCTCCCCTACCATATCTCCATGCGACAACCCATATGGCACATCAACAACTATAACTGCCACTGTCTTCCACTTCTTATCTATAATTAATTGAGAAAGAGCTTCCTTTTCAGCTGCGAGCGATAATCCTGTAACCAATAGATTATGACGATCATTAAGATACTTTGAATAAAGCTCTATAGGATTGCTCGGCATAATTAATGGAATATTAGCAGCTTCGCTAAGAGGAATTATCGAAAGTGCCAAGAAATCCCAGGTTCCTCCAATAACAGCATCTACCTTTGAAACTGTTGATAGACTTTGGAAGGCTGATACAGCTGATTTTGCCTCAGTGCTATCATCTTCAATAAATAACTCTACGGGAGATTCTGACTGATCAAGGAGAGAATATGCTAATAGCGCTCCTTTCAACCAGCTCTGTCCTTGCTCAGCAGCAGCACCTGTCTGTGAAGCTATTATTCCGATTTTAATATTTTGATCTTTATTTTGAGGAGTTGAACAACTAACTAAAACTAAAGCTAGCGCTATAGAAACAATGCGGATTAAAGACCGAGATAACTTCATTTTAAAATCTCCCTCCAAATCTCACGAGCAAGAAGAACATTATCAGAGTGTCCTGTCATATGAGCAGTAATCTTTCCCTCAAGCGGTCGTCCCAAAAGAAATAGGTCTCCCATTGCATCCAAAATTTTATGTCTAACAGGTTCATCTATAAATCGTAATTTATCATTGATAGGCCCCTCTGGACTAAATAAGATAAAATTATCAAACCTACCACCAAGGGCATATCCTTGTTGCTGGAGATATCCAATATCTTTAACAAACCCGAAGGTACGACATGGAGCGATTTCGTCCCTGAACACCTCTGCGGAAGACAGCTCAAAACATGCGTTAATACGGCCTAACGGCTCTGGATAATCCAAGGTATAATCAATAACCAGCCCGTCGCCTGGTTCAAATTGGATATACTCTCTATCATTACCAACTCGAATTACCTTATCTGGTCGAATCGAATACCAATCTCCATCCTGCATAGTAACTCCTGTTGATTCAATCAACGAGCAGAACTCTCTAGCAGAACCATCTAAAACAGGGACTTCTCCATTACACTTTACCAGAAGGTTACTAATCTTATAGGCATGAAGCGCTGACATTAAGTGCTCAATAGTGCTAAATGATGAGTTTGCTCCCTTTAATGTAGTGGCAAAACCTGTCGAAGAAACATTATCAACATGCGCAGCAACTGGGCTCTGATCATTAACTGCAACAAAATGAATTCCTGAATTTGGCGGCAACGGCTCTAACATCAAGCCACTCTTCTTTCCTGAGTGAAGACCAAGTCCATAGACGATCGCACTCTTTGCTAAAGTTCGTTGCTGAACGGCAGAACCACGCAATCCTTTAGTATTAAAAATACGTTCTTCAACCGATATTTTTGGAAATAGATCTGATAATAACTCGCGAACTGACTCACGATCCCTAACTGGAGAGTCATCTTCTAAAGTTGTGACATTATCAGGAGAAAATGCTCTTTTGATCGCTCCAAGTAACAACTTAAGATCTAATGGCTTTTCAAGAAAATCACATGCACCTAATTTAATTGCTGACATTGCAGTAGATATCCCTGCATGCCCACTCATCATGATAACTTTTTGAGAAGGGTCGAACTCTCTAATCTTTTTAAGAGTTTCAATCCCATCTAATCCAGGCATCCAGATATCAAGAAGGATCAAATCTGCGGATCCAGACTCGAGAAATTTTATCGCTGCGACACCACTTTCTACAGAAGAGACTACATATCCCTCATCGCGTAGCGCTCCTTCAAGAGACCGTCTGATTCCCTCTTCATCATCAACTACTAAGATTCTCTCTGCACTACTCATCTCATCTCTCCTAAATGGAGGTAACATCTTACCCCAACATCAGATACGGTCAAAATACCCTGAGGATTACCGCCAATTCCATGATAAATAACAAAACTACTCCCTGCTGCTATATCTCGAACTTGCCCCTCTAAAAGAGCTAAAAAGCGCTGTTCCCCTCTAGCAAGATCGCTACACTGAACTTCTGAGAGAGCCACTCTTGGCATCTCAGGAAAAACACTCCACCATGGCAAAAGAGGAAAGGAACCAAGTTGTTCTAAGGTATGGCATTGAGACCTACTAAATGGCGATGAATACTCTCTCACCAATGTCTCTACTGTTGCGCAACATCCCAAGCTCACACCCAGATCCCTAGCCAAAGAACGGATGTAAGTTCCCTTTGAACAACGCACTCGATAACGAACTGTGATTTTATCTAATCGCTCAACCTCAAACTTCTCAACAGTTATACGTCGAGGAGATATCTCAACAACTTCTCCCTTTCTCACCCGTTGATAGGCTGGCTGCCCATTAATTTTGATCGCGCTGACAGCTGGTGGAACCTGCATTAACTCTCCAGTAAGTTTGCTCGCGAAACTGGAGATGTCCCCATCTAAAACATCAACATCTCGGGACTCTATTACTTCACCGGTGATATCATCAGTAGAAGTTTTAATTCCAAGTCGAATTGTCCCTGAATATTCCTTTGTTCCTGCCTCACAGAATGAGGCTAATTTAGTAGCACGACCTGTAACACAAACTAGCACTCCGGTCGCAAAAGGATCGAGAGTTCCACAATGACCAACTTTTTTTAGACTTAACCCTCTTTTTACTCTAGAGACGACCTGAGCAGAAGACAATCCTGCTGGCTTATCAATTGGAACGATCCATGCTCCATCATTAACTTTACGAGTTAGTGTAGAACTTTTATCTGATGGAGTTTCTATTATAGCTCCCATCGAATTCCGTTACTTAACCGACCAAACTCACCAAAGCTGGTATCAATCTCTTCTTTAATTCATCC
>CAZTER010000013.1:0-14532 GCA_964612045.1 uncultured Bdellovibrionales bacterium | reverse complement strand
TTATTGTCCAAGAGTAAGACAACCGCCGGATGAAAATACCGACCAGATCACCGCATATCAGGATAAATAACAGCTCTCTAAGAGCGATATCAAAAGCAACAAAAGCATTCGAGAAAGAGAGCTCATTAAAGCCTGAAAAGGATCAGGTCGCCAAAGCGATCCTACATCAGATAGTTTCAGAATACCGGCACAAATTCTCAGACCTGCTCATCTCAAAACTTGCTCCACAGTTATTAGAACTTACCTCGTCATATAATAATGACCTATTCCGTTTATTTAAAAAGATCTTTCAAAATGAGCCCTCTATTTTTTCGATAAAAGATATCGGCGAGATATATGAAGCGACTCTTCTTATTTCATACAAAAAAAGCGGATCGGTCTTTACTCCTAGCTGGCTAACAGAGAGTTGCTCATCAATCATTGACGGTAATAATTATTTAAAAATTCTAGATCCTACATGTGGTGGCGGTGCCTTTCTTAAAAGTGCGGCAAAGAGACTTAGAGAATCCTCTCAGATAACAGGAGAGGATATTGCTAAACAACTCTATGGAATTGACCGAGATCCGATCGCTGTTGAGATAACAAGACTTACTCTATTTGAACAGTTATCAGGACTAACAAAAGACCAAAACACACTTATACTGACACTGCTAAAAAATATTATTTACGGAGACTCTTTAATAGATCGCGAAGAGGTTAAAAAGATATCTCCTCTAATAGCTGATTCCTATCTCTCTATTCAAGAAAGTTTTCCAGAGGTGACAGAGTCTGGAGGATTCGATGTTATTTTAGGAAATCCCCCTTATGGGCTATCACGAGATGGGCAGATTGACCGGGAAGAGTTAGATCTAATTATCTCCTATTATAAAAATTTAGCGCGCGGAAAACCAAATAAATACATCTTGTTTACCTGGCGTGCATACCAACTCTTAAAATTCGGTGGTCGATTGGCTTTTGTTATACCTAACTCTTGGCTCGGCATTGATGATGCGCGCGCGCTTCGTGAGCTACTCATTACGACACGAAGCTTAGACCTCGTTGAAATATTAGATAGAAACACCTTCTCTCAAGGAGTAGAGGCTGTAACTCTCTATCTTACAAAAACCTCTGAAGAAGCTAAGAGCAAGCGAAAAAGATTCGCTATCAAGAATCAAAATAGAGCTACTATATATGAGATTGAGTTCGATCAAGTATTACAAGATTCAAATTTTAGGTTTGATACCCCTCCACAAAATGCTCTGTCACCAAAAATCAAAGAGATGCAGCGACACAGAATAACTCTCGGCTCCAAGGAGTCTCCAGTAATTCCGATGATTGCACTACAAGCATATGCCACCGGGAAAGGGACACCCCCTCAATCTCTTAAGATGGTAAAAGATAAAGTTTTTCATTCAAACACAAGAGACGATCAATTCTCGCTACCTTATCTTTCTCCTGGAGATCTCTCACGATATTCGGTTACCTCTCCAAGTTCCTACATCAGCTATGGCCCTTGGTTGGCGGAACATCAACCAATTGAAAGATATTCTGGACCTCGCATCCTAGTAAGAGAGATTACCGGCACACACCCACATATAGTGTTAGCTAGCTACTATGAAGAACCGGCAGTATACAATCGTTCAATACTACACCTAGTTCCTCAAAAAAATACGAACAAAGAGATCCTCCTCTGTATTTTAGGGATATTAAACTCGGAATCTATCTCCGAATGGATCTCTAATTTCGGCAGAAAAACTGCTAGAGGACTTTTTCCAAAGGTTTTGTGTTCAGACCTTAAGGAGATTCCCCTTCCAAATAACCTCCTAAAAAACTTCTCCCCCTTAGCAGCTCTAGTAAGTGAGCGTCTAATAACACGCGATTCGCACATTATCCCGTCTCTAGAAAAAAAGATTAACGAACAGGTTGAGGTCCTATATAAAGAGTAATCTCATAGAGAAGCCAGAAACCTACCCCCTCCAGATAACCACTTATCCTTGTTAGCAAACTCCCCCCTAAGAGCAGATAACTTAACGAGACAAACTTATAGGAACTGCTATAATCAAGAACCTCTGTGTCACTAGCAGTATTAAGGAATGTAGATATGGAATCATTGTCAGCAAAGCCGACACTTCTTGAACGGTTGTCTTTCTCGATATGTAAAAGATTCTTAAAAGCGATCAAGAAAGGTGAGCTAACGCTATCCCTTCCAAATGGCGATCAACTTAAGTACGGGAATCCACATTCAGGGAGAAACGCCGACATACAGATCCACTCCTATTCGCTATTCTGGCGGATAGTTAAAGATGGGAACATCGGACTAGGCGAAGGATTCATTGAAAACAACTGGAGCTCTTCAGATCTTCCAAATTTAATTGCATTTTTCTTAGATAATCTAGAGCTAAACTCTGAAAGAAAATTAAACTTAATTCTTCCTGTCAGATTAATTAACAAGATCTGGCATCGCCGAAGGGCAAACTCAATAAAAGGAGCTAAAGCGAATATTCACGCGCATTATGATCTTAGCAATGATTTCTTTTCGAAATTGTTGGACAAGACCATGACATATTCAAGCGCCTATTTTACAACTCCGGAAGAGCCTCTTGAAGTAGCGCAACGTAATAAGCTTAGACTTATTGCAGATAAAGCGCTGATAAACTCAAGTGATCATGTATTAGAGATCGGATCAGGCTGGGGCTCTTTTGCCATCAATACTGCCAAAGAACGCGGATGCAAGGTAACTACCCTCACTATATCTGAAGAACAGTTCCGCTATGTAAAATCAAGGATCAAAGAAGAGGGCTTAGAAGGCCAAGTTGAAGTTGTCTTGAAAGACTACCGTTTGGTTGAAGGCAAATTTGACAAGATAGTTTCAATAGAAATGATGGAGGCCATCGGCAAAGAATATCTAGGTAAATTTATTGAATGTTGTGAAAAACTACTTAGACCAGATGGAATTGCTGTATTACAAGTCATTACTATGATCGACTACTGGTATGAAGAGTACTGCAAACGATGCGACTGGATCCAAAAATATATATTTCCAGGTAGTCACCTTCCCTCACTTACTCATCTCTCTAAAGAGATCTCAAACAATTCTAAGCTTATTATTGAAGGGCTAGAGAATATCGCTCCACACTACGCAAAAACCCTAGCGACATGGAGAAACACACTTCATCAGATTAAATCTGATCTTCCTAAAATGGGATTCGATGAGCGCTTCTTTAGAATCTTTGATTACTACTTAGCTTCGTGCGAGGCCGAGTTCGGATCTCGTTGGCTTAACGTATTACAGATAGTTCTAACTAGACCAAATAATCAACGACTACTAGATAATGACAACAAACGTCTCAACGTTTCAAAGCTTTCCGTGGCTGCCTAGAAGAAACTATCTACGAACTGTCACAGATTTATTAGTAGCCTGAGACAATCGAGTAGCTATCTTGTCAGCCAATATTTCAGGAGAAGAGAGCTCCGAAGAAGGTGATGCCATATGAATTTCGAATCCACCCACTTCCCTACTATCCTTACCGCCAGATAGCACTTCATTCTTAAAAACTACGCTTGCGAATGGAATAACATCAACTGGAGATATAAAAGGGTTTAATGAACGTTTTTTTCTCCAAAATTCAATCTGACAGGAACAGAATCCGTCAGTAGATTCACCAGCAATAAAAATCTGATCTGAGGGGTCAGGAAGCAACTCTCGAAGAATTGTCTTCAAGCCATGAACAAAATTACTGTACTCACGAGTAAAAGAAAGAGCCTGGCCAAGATCTCTCTGTCGCCCTGTAAACTCTATCCCAGCATTCAAGCAGGCTTTCTCTAGTGCTTGCTCTTCTCTCATTCTTGGAAGTGCTAACAACTGAGTCCCCAGATTAAGATTCCTGGCAAACAACATGGCTGATGCTCTAGCAGCTAGAAACGGGATCATAAGTAACCGGCGTTATATCATGGAAATATCTAAAAATTTAAAAAATTTTGTAGCCCTTTACGCAAATTACATTCTCTCCTATTTAAGTATTAAACTCTGATAGTTACGGATGGGAAAATTGATGAAAATTTCAAAATTCAAAGGAGTTATAGGGCTCCTTATCTCCCTTACTTTGGCTCTAGCTATTCATCTCTTAGAGACACCTGATAGCCCTAATCCATCGAACTTCAAGAAGAAGCCTCATTACAGCCAGAAAGAAGATAAGGCTCCTGCGAGATCAAATGTCCCTATTCATCGCCAAAGGATACAAACACCTCATGTAATTGATGGTGATACACTCACAGTTTTCATAGATGGAGAGAAGGAACATCTCAGATTAATAGGAATTGATTGTCCCGAAGCTCAAAGAAATGAAAAAGCTGAAAGAGATGCCGAGCGACTAGGGCTAAAGGTCTCAGAACTATTAAAATTTGGAGTCATGTCCAAACAAAACACAATCGACCTAGTAAACAGATCTAAGGAGTTCTCTATAGAGTATGATCAAGAAAAACGAGATCGCTTTGGTCGACTCCTAGGATATTTATATCTTGAGGATGGCGAGATGCTAAATCGTAGAATTGTAAAAGATGGATTTGCTCGTCCTATGACTATCAAACCAAATATACGATATGCTGACATCATTCACGAAGAGGCTAAAAATGCCGCCCTAAAGGGCGCTGGACTATGGAGCAACAGGGTCTCCCCTCTTAAATAGGGCGAACTTGCTATAAAGATTCCTTTGGAAGAAAATTACAACCATGACTATCGTAGTTGAACTTCAGATTCTTGGAATGGATTGCCCATCATGTGGAGCTGGAATTGAACGTGCCTTGCTTAAAGATGGTCTAACGGATGCTAGAGTAGATTTTTCAAAGCATCTCCTCCGAGTAACTCCAAATGAGGAATTTTCTCTCCAACAAATTATCGAAAGGATTGATCAGCTAGGATTCAAAGCAAGACCATCTGAAAATTCCTTAAATGAGACTGCACGAGAAGCTAAAATTATTCGGTGGCAGATAATAATATCAGCGATATTTACCGCACCTCTTTTAGGACACATGTTTTTTAACTGGCATGTCCTACACGAGCCATTGGTGCAACTTTTCCTATCTACACCTGTACTTATAATTGGTCTCAGTAGATTCGGACGGAGCGCTGTCAAATCATTACAAAGTGGGTATCCCAATATGGATACTCTAATCGTCTTGGGATCTAGCGCAGCATATATCTATAGCTTAGTAGGAATAGTAATTGGCCGAGCAACAGAACTATTATTCTTTGAAACATCGGCAAGCATCATAACAATCGTATTAATTGGCAACCTTTTAGAGAGACGCTCTCTCGCTAAAATGAACGAAGCACTTCAAGCTTTCTCTAAAAGCACTCCGATTAAAGCTCGTAAAGTAGATCAAAATGGCGAGATCTCTGAGATTGATCAGGAAAAGATCTCTCTAGGCGACACTCTCCACCTAAGAACAGGAGATCAGGTTCCAGCTGATGGAATAGTAAAGAATGGAGAGATGGAGGTCGATCAAGCGATCTTAACTGGAGAATCAACCCCGATTTTAAGAAGAGTTGGAGATCGAGTAATTGGAGGCTCTGTTGTCTACTCGGGGTCTGGATCAATTGAAGCCACAGCGATCGGAAATGAAAGCGTTATTAGTGGCATTATAAATCTCATAGATACTGCCCAAACTCGCAAACCAGAGATTCAGAGAAGTGGTGATTTAGTGAGCGCTATATTCACCCCAACAGTTCTTAGCATTGCGATACTTACATGGCTTTTATCTTGGAGTTTTGGTGTTGGTTTTGGAGAGTCCCTAATACGTTCTGTCGCAGTACTTGTTATAGCATGTCCATGCGCCATGGGACTCGCAACACCGACAGCAGTCATGATCGGATTAGGAAGAGCTGCTAAAAATGGAATCCTAGTCCGTGGTGGAGATGTCTTTGAGAGACTATCTGAGATCAATGCTGTCGTCTTTGATAAAACTGGAACTATTACCACTGGTAAGTTTACTATCAAGAACATTACTACAAACCAAATCTCCACAGATGAGGCTAAAAGCATAATAAAGTCTCTTGAAAATATCTCTTCTCACCCTATTGCTCGCTCTATTGTAGAAAATCTTAAAGATAGCTCACCAGCTAACTTATCAGATCTTAAAGAGATAACTGGCGTTGGAGTTAGTGGCCGAGACATCAATGGATCAACCTATACATTTGGATCAAAGGCACCATCAGGGCATCAATTCGAGGGGAGCTTAATTCTTTTTCGTAACCAAGCAGAGGTCGCCTATGTAGAGATTGAAGATCAGATCGATCCAGAAGCTATCACTCTAATCACCGACCTAAAGAAGATGAACTACAAAATATTTTTAGTAAGTGGTGATTCAAATAAAAAATGCCAAGAACTTAACTCTAAACTAAAATTTGATGAGGTATACAGCGAACAGTCGCCCTCTCAGAAACTTGAAATTATAGAAAAACTACAAGAGAGGTTTAAAGTCGCCTTTGTTGGAGATGGAGTTAATGATGGCCCAGCTTTAGCAAAGGCAAACGTTGGAATCTCCTTAAGTGAAGCAACACAGATCGCCATTCAATCTGCTGATGTCGTGCTCTTAGGCCGTACACTAAAGACACTCAAAACGACTCTACTCCTTGGCAAAACAACCCTAAGAACTATTAAAGAGAACCTTTTCTGGGCATTCTCTTACAATATAGTGGCAATCCCACTGGCAGCACTTGGTTTCTTAACCCCGATAGTTGGAGCTTTCGCAATGGCATTTTCAGATGTTATGACAATAGGCAACTCACTAAGACTCAGAAAGAGAAACTTAAGATAATCAAAATATATGCAGATTACTTCAATTAGTCAGAATGTTGATCGCGTCGATCTAAATGGCAAAACTATCTATTTAGTTGGAACTGCCCATGTTAGTCCTGCCAGCGTAGCTTTGGCAGAAGAAACTATTAGATCCATCAATCCTGATTCTGTCGCGATTGAGCTTTGCGAGCCAAGGTTCAATGCGCTTCGCGATCCGAATAGATGGAAGAACACTGATATCCTAGAGGTAATAAAATCAGGGAAGGCTTTTCTCCTACTTGCTCAATTAATGTTAGGTGCATTTCAAAGAAAACTTGGGAAAGAACTTGAAGTTAAGCCTGGAGCAGAGATGCTGCGTTCAGCTCAAGTAGCAGAGGAACTAGGAAAAACTATTGTGCTTGCCGATAGAGATGTCAAAGTAACGCTAAAGAGAACCTGGAGTAACTTAACCTTTTGGCAGAAGCTAAAGTTAGTAGTTGGCTCTCCACTAACAATGATCTCTGCCGATAAGATAGACCTAGAAGAGATTGAGAGACTCAAACAGAGTGATGCGCTAGAAGAAGCGATGAAGGAATTAGCGGAAAGATTTCCTGGCGTTCGCTCTGCTCTTATTGACGAACGTGATAAGTACCTTGCAATGAAGATAGCAAATGCTCCTGGTAACACGATCGTTGCTATCGTTGGCGCAGGGCATATTCCAGGGATGAAGAGATATATAGATCAGCAGATCGATCTTACTCCATTAGAGGTTATTCCCCCTCCTGGAATTATAGGAAAGATAATTAGTTGGAGCATTCCACTCGCTGTAATTGGTCTAATTATCTACGCTGCATTAACCTCTGGATTAACAGCTAGTGTTGAAATGGCAGAGGCTTGGATTTTAATAACTGGAATATCTGCTGCTATAGGAGCTGCTTTAGCTCTTTCTCATCCACTGACAATACTCACTGCCTTTGTAACTGCTCCATTTACTACACTACATCCTTTATTAGCCTCAGGCTGGTTTGCAGGGATCGTTGAAGCGATATTAAAGAAACCAAAGGTTGCAGATCTTGAGAATGTCTTAGATGATTTCTCTTCACTAAAAGGGATCTGGAGTAATAGATTAAGTAGGATCCTACTTGTCGTTGCATTTACAAACTTAACAGGAACTATTGGTTCCTTCATCGCCATGGGAAAACTTGCCTGGTTTGCAGGAGCATTAAAATAAAATGCAGTACGAAAAAGCTAGAAAATATGCCGCAACTGCTATTAGCACTCTGTGTGGAGTCTTAATAGCAATGCCGTTGGCATTAAGATCCGGAGGATCAATCAGCTTTCCATTAATACTAATCGGCGCAGTGATCGGTTTTATAATCGGGAAACGGCGCGGAGACTCTCCCTACTTTCTCTATTTTGTGCTCTTTTTAACCGCCCTCCTTGCATACACTCTATCCGCTGATTTCGCTCAATTTCCAGCTAATACACCTAGCAAGTAAGCGCACTACGAACTGCGAGGAGGCTACTATTGCAGTTAGTTTTGTTAGTTTTTATTTAGAAATTTAAGCACTGTGATCTAATAGAATAAACAATAAAAAGTTGTGTTGTTAAGATAAGATATCTACTCAGCTACTCTTTAAATAAAAATAATTTATCATAATAAATGGCATAATTACCGAACTTTGCAGTTAGCCAAAGATTTACAAAGATTTAATATCTTCTATATTTTCACCCCATTCTAGAAAATTATGCTACTCAACTCATCACCATCATCTCAACCAACATCCGTTTCTCCAGAGAAAGAGCGACTCGCTAGATTTTTAGGGGTAGATCAAGAAAGCTCTACCTTAAGAATGATAGTATTAACACTACAAGATCTTAGTGGCGTAGTGGTGCGAGAGGATGAACTAGAGATTAAAATCCCTACACATTTAGCTGCTAATGAAATTACAGATCTTATCCCACCATCTTTTTCCGTTATCCCTAACTGCAAATCAATATTTATTAGAAAACCGGGGGGTCTTCGCACCGCTGAGGCTCCCCCTCCAGCACGAGAGATGCCCAAATATGAGCCGATCTCTCTATCCGAGGAATCCTTACCAGAGATTCCTCAGGAGATACCGAGCTCCGATCCTATCCTAAGTAGGATAGCTCGCGAACAAGATGCAAAAATCAATCTTTTTATCTCACAACTTGTAGATGCTCTAGGAATAGAAGCCTCAAGCGGGGCTCGCGAAACAACAAAAGCCACCCTTGATACAGCGCTTTCATTTAAGATAAAAAACTCAGAGAATACTCGTGGTGACGGCGCAGCTTTTATATCATTCAAAGAACAATCGGAAGCTTTAAGCTTTATCCAGAGTCTAGGATTTAAACCAAAAAATCGCTCCGCAGGAGACTCCATATGGAGTCAATCTAGTTTTGAAATCTCTTCTCCAAAGAATGAATCAAAAGCCAGTGCGTATATCGCTTGGACCGCAAAGGGAGTTGATGTAACGATCCACTTTGGAGAGCCACTTACACCCGAACTTTACCCGACAAGAGAAGTTACAGGTCTTGCAACACAGCCTATCTATTAAATTAATAGATACCGATTAATTCCTTGGCGAAAAGCCATATTAGATTTAATTTGAGTAGCTTTCTGAACAGCCTTATCATCCCTAAATAACGATTAAATGAGAATGCTGTATGCCCACTGCTTCCTCTTCTCCATCTACTGCTACACAGTACCCTTGGAACAAAACTTCAGGGTTATCAACCGAGGCAACAAAAGATTTTATCCAGGTCTTAGAGCTTACTCCTATAGAGATAAAAGTCCTTAATTGGATCTGCGCAGAGGGAGGAATACTAGAAAAAGGTGGAGAGAGGGCCAAGATTCATTGGATAAGCATAAGGCTAGAAAAACCAATCCTCACCTCGAATGCTGAACATATATTAACAGCCTTGGGCTTTAATAAAGAAGGTGGTGTTTGGTCCAATACATTTAAGCGATCCGAAAGGAAGAAATGTGCGAATTTAGTAGCTGAGGTCTTTAAAGGTGGTTCAGAGATCGATATTCGTGGAGTAGAGTGGCCTGATGATCGAGGCAAACAGGGGCGACCTACAAAGTTAGACAAACAAGAGCTAGAAGAGGATTAGCCATGTCACCAGCAAAGATGCGTGCCACTCAAAGACGTTCAAGAGATATAGAGCCTGATAATATTATTCAATTTCCGACTGACTTAATAATGAGACAGAGATCCTTACAGGAAAACCTTTCTAATCAGACATCCACTCTACAAGAGGGTAAGAATATTAATGACAAGGATCAATCTGAGATAGATCTTAAATCTGCATCATTGAAGTAATTGGCTTCATATACCATTCTTCTGGAATGTTCTAATTAAACCATAAGTATATATATTCTGAGCGACTCTCCCATAAACCTCACAACTTCATCAGATAATCGACTTATAATACTCCTATTTTCTAGTTATCGTGACAGAAGCTCCATTTCCCCTTATATTCCTATGACGTTACTTTGTGCCAACAAAGATAAAATACTTATCTAATTTTGCTTTTAGGGCCGTATGCTACGAGCACAAAAGAAAGAAGACCCCTCACTCCTTACCTTTGGAAAAGAGATCCTTGAAGGCGAGATCGCCGCTATACAAGGCGTAATTAAATTAGTTGATGAACAATTTACCTCTACTGTAAACGAGATCTGCTCCATTCCAAATGGAGGCCGAATCATCACTACAGGCATGGGAAAAGCTGGAATAATTGCACAGAAGATCTCTGCAACTTTTGCCAGTATTGGAGTCTCTTCATTTTTTCTTCATCCTTCCGAAGCCATTCATGGAGATCTAGGAAGGGTATCTGATAACGATCTAGTACTAATATTTTCAAATAGTGGTGAGACCGATGAGATAGTTAGAATACTCCCATCTTTTAAGGAGGTAGGAATTCCTGTTATTTCAATTACTGCTTCTCGCTCATCTACTATCGGTAAATATAGTGATCTAATTTTAGAGTTAGGTGAGATAAAAGAGGTTGGTCCTCATGGCATAGCTCCAACGGCTACAACTACTGCCATGCTAGCCTTAGGCGATGCTTTAGCAATGACTGTATTCTCTAAACTTGGGTACTCACAAGAGCGATTTGCAGCCTATCATCCAGGTGGAGCTATCGGCAGATCCCTAATGACGGTTCAAGAGATAATGCGCCAAGGAAATGAGGTTTGCATAGTAAGAGACATCCTATCTAGCCGCGAGGTATTACAACACATCTCTAGCACGCCAGGACGTCCAGGAGCTGCTGCAATCACAGACAGAGAGGGAGTCCTTGTCGGAGTATTTACAGATGGAGATCTGCGTCGCTGTCTCAAAGAAAATAGTTCATTTTTAGATCAACCAATATCTACAGTGATGGGGCGATCTCCAAAAACAGTAACTGGCCATAAACTTGTCACAGAAGCTCTTCAGATCCTTACTCAATATAAGATTGATCAGGTAATTGTAGTAAACGATTACAAGCAGCCGATAGGAATTATTGATATTCAAGATTTAGTTCAATTTAGAAGAGATTCTTTAACTTAAATAGCTCTCCTTTCTTTATTGATATTACGAGAGAGCTGTAAAAAGTTTACTCCTCTTTAGCTTTTCGGGACGAAGCTTTTTAGAAATTCGCGAAAGGATAGTTCGATATCATAGCGAATGAAGACTTGATCAACCCTAACATCTCGCGCAAGTTTCTTTAACTTCTCATCTGTATTAGGACAGATTGCGGCTATAGTATTTCCAGATATCCTTGCAATGTTTACTACCTGCCTTAAAACTCCAGGCTCTTCAAATAATGGACAAGCGATATCAAGGATAAAAAGCCTTTCAGTTCTTTTTGCCTCCTTGATGATTCGTTCTTTATCAGCAGTTCTAATCTGCCTATATCCTTCAGAGATAACTACTGAACTTAGGTTTGCACCAAGGTAACGATCATCACTTACCACGACTGCCAAAATTGCCACGCTCTACTCTCTTAGCTAAATATTGAATATTACCGACTTTTTACGCCGAATTATGAGACCTTTCGGAATCTATAAATTATAGCTCCCAATCATAAACTGAATTTTTAGTCTGTCGATACCTCTTATTAGACGGAAAGGAGCGCAAAGTGCCTAGCCCAAAGCCGGGTATTAAGCAGCCATCTAGACGAAGTTAGTCGTAAGGATGGCCTATCTCCAAGATTCTGCCATTTAAACTAGGCTCAGCGCCCCCAAGCTTACTGACCTGGATTTATCGGTAGTTTCGTAAGAACAGTGAGGTTGTAATGGTTAGTTCTGTTGGTTCTTCAGGTGTACTAAAGTCTTTAAATCGCACACAGGAGCAGCTGCAACGTAGTTTTGAAAAGCTCTCAAGTGGTAAACGAATAAACCGCGCATCTGATGATGCTGCCGGACTTGCTATCGCAAACGCCTTAGCGACCGATGCTGTCGTTCTTAGACAAGGAACTCGCAATGCAGCCGATGCTCAATCAGCGCTAGAAATTAGCGATAGTGCTCTATCACAAATTAGCGATATCAATTCAAGATTACAGGAATTGGCGGTCCAAGCCTCCAATGGAACCTTATCTGATGAACAACGTAGCGCGCTGAATACCGAGTATCAGGAGCTTTCTCAGGAGATTCAAAGAATCGGAGAAACTACTGAGTTCAACGGCATAAAACTTCTAAACGGATCTGAGGTATCAGTTCAGGTCGGAACAGATTCAAGCTCAGGTTCTCAGATCTCTACCGAGGGAGCTGACATATCTAGCTTAGCTCAATCTGTTACCGCACAAGCTCTTAACTCTGTTGAAGGGGCTCGAGCAGCAATTGATGCACTAAGAGAGTTTGCTTCATCAGTCAACTCGTCTAGAGGTGACATTGGCGCAACCTCCGCAAGATTACAATCAGCCTCCAACTCGAACGAAGAGCAGAGAATAAATTCCATTGAAGCGGAATCGAGAATTCGTGATGCAGACGTTGCTCAATCAGTAGCTGAAAATGTAACTCTAAAGATTCAACAACGACAAGCCGCTGCATTAGGTGCTCAGATCAATATCCAGTCTTCACGAGTCTTGGATCTTCTGAAGTAAATAAACCTCTTAAACAGATGTATTAAGTAGGTATAGTTGGAGGGTAATATATTACCCTCCAACTACGCACTCGCTGCAAAGATAAGCTCCTTACCTAAGCATAATATCGTTAGTAAATTTCGATACACTTATTATCTAAATTACTAAAGCTACCTGATGTAGGTAGATCAATATTTGGCTTTTAAAATGACCTTGGGGGTTTATAGGATTTCTCGTGCTAGAACCCAGAATCTAAGTCCCATAAAATCCAGACAGCACGGGTATTCGACACTACTTATCATGATATTTATCCTCATGATGATTGCAATCACTGCAAAGCTTTCGTATCCAGCAATTAGCGCAATGATCCACAACTATCGAGTTACACTTGAGCTAGAACTGTTCTGCTCCACAGTTAGAAATGCTTACCTATTTGCTATTCAACACCAAACAAATACCATCATTGAAATAAACTCAACGAGCTATGCCTTCCGACGTCTCTATCCTACCAATTCTGTTTTAATTTATCGGAAACTTCCTGATAAGATCTTCTTTAATCAGATTGCTCCAAAAGGATTGAGCATTAAGTTCTCACCAAAGGGAGCTCTATCTCCGATATCTATTTATATTCGTGGAGAGCAAAAAGAATGTAAAGCATCCATTGCCCTGCGAGGACGAGTAAGAAAACAGTGTTGGGAGATCTAGTCAGAGAAGTTAACAAAGGACAAAAGACTAGAACTATAAATGAGAGCAGTAAAATGAATGCGACAAGAGATTAGATATGAAGATATTTCGACAACAATCTGGCTCAATCTTAATAGATCTTCCTCTTTCTCTATTTGCCTTAGGATTCATAGTAACCGTTAGTAGTAGATCTATAAGTATTCTTAACAAAATAAACACTACTCATAATAGATTTTTAAATGACCTATCAAAGATCGAGAGTCGAAAGAGTTGTAAAATAAACGACTATATAGAGGTTTGTCGTCATCTGTATTTTATAAAGAATTGAGAGCTATGAATTCAGCTGTAATTAATTCACCTGTAATTAATTCAGCTGCGATTAATTCAACCGTAGGAATACTTGCTCTAGATCTCGCTGTTTCAATCGTACTGTTTTCAATAACTACAGCTCTCATTCTACGGAGCTATAATCAACTAATTATCACCTCAAGAGAGATTGAGCAGCAGACAGAAAAGGTTTTTCAAGCCTCAACATACATCGGTCTATTTGATAGCTTAATGAGAGACGGCGAAACTATATCACTACAAAACAATATTGTTATTCACGAGAATGGCAAAATAAAGTTATTTAATGGCTCTGAAGTATCAACAACTCCTCAAAATCAACCTAACAAAAAAAGCAGCGCTATATCCGCAAGAAGAGTAAAAACTAGCTTAGTTCTAACGAGGGAGTTAGAGGCTAATCAAAATAACATATTTTGTAAGATCTTGAACGGCAAAATTATCGCAACAGACCTATCATACCTTCTTGGATTTAGCGCATCTGGACAATTTACATTTCTAGGAGAACCTATCAGCATAAGTGATTCTTGCTGGTTAATTGAGCTAACACCTGTAGATTCAATTTTCTCTGAAATGCCAGCAAATTCCGAACTAAAGATAGATCTACTAGTGCCGATTGAATATGAGAAAACTATTTATATCTCCACTTCTGAAGATCTTC
>CAZTER010000012.1:0-14602 GCA_964612045.1 uncultured Bdellovibrionales bacterium | reverse complement strand
ATTTAAGGATCTTTCAAGAGCCTGCCATGTTGGGTCTGACTCTACTTTCTGTCTTTGGAACTCAAGTATCTTTGCTCGCAGTTCAGGGGTAAAACGATTCGTCTCTGGAAGATCGAAAACTCTATTTAAAGATCTGAAATGTTGTCCTCTATCGCCGACAGACCAAACAGCTCGACCACCACCTCTAGTAACCTCAGCCAGATCAAACTGTGCTCTGCGATAGTCACCCTTTCCTAGTCCGCGATTCTCAGAGGTAATGACCTGCTCTGATTGCTCAACTTGTTGGAGATACTCTGATTCTTGTGATCGAGGGCGATATCTAGAAACCATCTTAAATACCTATAAGCGCGAATTGAAATTAAATCCACGAACCAAAACAATCGACCACTAACGTAGCAAAGCTATCGAACCTAACAAAGAATTTTGAACGGATATTTTAGTTCAAAATTCAGCTAGTTATAGCGGTCTATTATATAGGATCTAATAGATACTATTATATCGGCTGCAGGGTCTTAATTGATCCAATAAAAGTTGCAACATCCTCAATATTAACGAGATCTCCGTTCCTAGCTGCGGTTACGAGCACTTGCCCTTGAGGAATGTTAAAGAGGTAAATGGCATGATGCCATTGTTGTACAGACTTAAAGTGCTGAGCATTGCTAACTCCTGAAGGAGTTAAGACCTGCTGTTCATTAATAGGCTGCGCTCTCCTAGGATCAAATTCTGCTCCTGCGAAAGCTGCAGAAAAGGAGGTAAGTCTTGGGTCAAGCTTATCCTCAGATTGTCTTATAATCATAGATTTTATTATATCGCTTCCAGAGATCGGCTCGAAACTTACAGGTTTATCAAATGAGATAGAAAAGGAGACCTTCTGACTATTCTTCTTATCAAAGAAGGAGGCAGTGATACCGTTTGAAGATCTAAAAACAGAGAGTGTCTTAAAGTCTGCTGGAACTGGACCAGCAAAAAGCTCCTGTGGAGGAACAGAATATGGGGAGATAAAATACTGCCTAACAGACCAGATACCTAATACAAATAACAGTGCTGATAATAGCAATAGGCCAGGAGCAAAGAATGGATGATTACGTATACTCTTCATGGGGATAAAAACTCTTCAATTATATCAAGCTAATCTGTCAGATATTTATATATCAATCTAAGCTTGCAGCAACAGCTACGCCTATCTAGTTTAAATTATATAGAGATCTCTTATAGGCTACTTAGAAACTACCATGAATACTTCGCCTAAGGTTATCCCGAACTTCCGCGCATATGCTCGATTTAAGACCAGGCCATCTTCCTGTAAAAACATCCAATCATCGAAAGAGAGGGTCCAAATTGACCCACTAATCTTCTGCTTTAACCGATAATTCCAACGTAGAGTATTTCCGTATGATTCGACTGTCCCTGGTCCAACCAAATCAGCTGCTGTAACTTGATATGAGTTATCACCTGTAACTGTAAACCTATATTCTCTATTTACTACCTCTCCCCAGTCATATCGAAGAGTTTCTTTTAAAAGAAAATGATCTTGCTCCTGAATTCCTTCTAATTCGACTTTAAAGCGGGCCTTAATATCTCCAAAAAGATCATAGAAAACTCCCTGACCCTTTGTTTTACCAGCAAAATACTCTTCAACTTTAAAACGGGGAGAAACAGTGGAAAAATCTTGAGGATTCATAGAGCTACATCCAAGTATTGAGATAAAAAAGATAGGTGAGCAAATAAGAAAAAGGGCTCTAAACATAAAGTCTCACTAGAATAGAACTATTTCGTGTAGGATAATTCCATAATATGACAAATACAACCAAGATAAATCACATTATATTTCTACTCTGCATCACTCTATACTGTAGCCCTTTATTTGCTGAAGATAATCCAGTTTGCTTAGATAATGTTTGTTTTAACTCACAGATCACGACTGAACACTCTGTTGTACCTCTACTCGGAACAAAAAGTTTTACCTATTATTTTTTTCATGTCTACGATATCGCTCTATATGGTCCGACAGAAAAACGTTCTATAGATGGAGTTCTCTCCGATGTTCCTAAAAGCCTAATACTTCACTATCACCGCGATTTTTCACCGGAAGAGATAACATATGCGGCAGATCAGATTCTTAAAGAAAATCCAGATCTTGATTACCAAGCAATATCAGATCGAATAAAAGAGATTAATAAACTCTATCAAGGGGTTAAACCTGGAGATCGTTACGAGCTTCGCTATGAACCAAAAGTTGGAACAACGCTTCTCTTTAATGGTCAGAAAAAAGGTACTATACCGGGGTCTGATTTCGCCAAGGCTTATTTTGGAATATGGTTATCAAAATATCCGATCAGTAGTTCATTGAGAGATTCTCTAATTCTTGGAAGATCGTAAATGCAAGATTCTTTAACTAGTCATGCTAATCTTAAATCTAACGTTGAAAGAGCTTGCTCAGATTTACGCTTCTCTTCTGACTTAGATATGATTCAAGCATTGCGGCTCTTAAGTAATGCACGTCGAGTAATAGTAAGTAGCCATGCAAGCCCAGATCCTGATGCTTACGCATCTTCAGTTGGACTAGCTTACGGCTTAAAAAGTATAGGAAAAGAGGTTTCCTGCATTAACTACTCCGGTGTAATTCCCCAACTATCATACCTGCCTTTAGTCAATGAAGTTATTGTAAAAGATCCTCTCCTAGAACCAGACCTAATTGTTATTACAGATTGCGCAAAGATATCTGGATTAGGAAGAGAGCTATCTTCATTCTCCCCAGAGGGAGTGAAGGTTTTAAATCTAGACCATCACCTCGGTTCAAATTCTAGATATGGAGATGTAAATATTGTAAGTAGTGATGTCTCATGTGCCTCTGAGTTAATTTACGTAATTTTGCGAGATCTAGGAGTTCGCTTCGATTCTCAATTAGCGACATTACTGCTAGCAGGTATTTATAACGACACGCTGTCACTTCAGAAGCTTGTTCGCTCTCCAGAAACATTTCAAATAGTGAAAGAACTTTTTTCTCACGGTGCTGATCTTGAACGGTTTGTTGATCAGATGTACCGAAGCAATCCAATTACATTGGCAAAATTTAAAGGAGAGCTACTGTCTCAGATAGAAACAAGATGTAACGGTAGATATCTACCAATTGTAATTGATGAGTCAAAGTTACCATCCCTAGGTTTGAGTGAACTTGACTTAGCTCCCCTTAAAAATTTACCTCTAGAAGTTCAAGGTGTTGTAATTGGAGCATTTATTAGATTGGACCGGAATTTATGCAAAGTAAGTCTACGGTCTAAAGGATCTGTTAGTGCACAAAGAGTCTCTGAAAAATTTAACGGTGCAGGACATTTTAATGCCGCAGGTTTGGCGTGGAAAGGACCGGTTGAAGAACTTCTTCCTAAACTTGAAGCCGCAATTCTTGAAGAGTTAGAAATCTGTGATGATTTAGGGTGATATAAGCTATCACTTTAGCAAAGATAAATTTCTCTGAAACTTTGCCATTATTCTTCTCTCTGCTCTTCTCATCTGCTGTGCTTTAGATGGAAGAACCTTCTCATGATCATAACCACTCAAATGAAGAAGTCCATGAATAACTAATCGTAATAATTCACGAGATGGTGTGACTCTATATCTCTTAGCCTGCTCGAAAGTAGTATCAATAGAGATAACAAGGTCTCCTAATAAAGGAGATGCCACAGGATCCTTTATCTTATAACCTTTAAAGTTGTAACCAGGGAAGGAAAGAACATCTGTAGGTTTATCCTTGCCTCTATGCTCTAAATTTAGTCCGTGAATATACTTATCATCACAAAGAACGATACTAATCTCATTTATTTCATTCGGAATATTAGAAAACGCTTTATCAGTTAAGATCTGATTTATCGTCTTTAGAAAAATTGCGCGATTAGCTAAGCGACGGCTTAGTTTACCAGAAAGAAGAAAGTTCCACTCTCCATGCAATGGAGTGGTTAACTTAGTTTTTTTTAAACTCATTGAAAATCGTCCTGTCCTAAGCGCTTTAAATCCTCTACGCCACTGACATCCACCTGATCCTCTTCTGCTACGGCAGATCCAGATTCATGCGACACAGGATCCTCTTCTTTCTCTGCAACCTTTTCTGCAGGCTCAGCGTATGCGATTCGTTGATGATGAATACTATGCAGCACTCTCGTAAAGCACTTCGCTATCTGATGTAGATCGTGCAGGGTAAGTTCACACTCATCTAATTCTCCACTAGCAAAAACTTTATTGATCATTTTTTGAACTAAACCTTGAATTCGATCAATAGTAGGTTCGCTTATAGTTCGAGCAGCTGCCTCAATTCCATCAGCTAACATTAAAATTCCAGCTTCCTTTGTTTGTGGTTTTGGACCTGGATAAGCATACAAACTGCGCTCAACTTCTGTACCTTCTTCTTCAGCTTCAGTCAGTGCCTTTTCATAGAAATATTCAATAACTGAAGTCCCGTGATGTTGAGGAATCATATCAACGATGACCTCTGGTAACTTATGTTGTGAAGCTAACTCAATTCCCTCTTTAACATGTGATTTAATAATAAGTGCCGACATTGACGGGCTCAACTTATCGTGACGATTACTCTCACCAAATTGATTCTCAACAAAATACAGCGGCTTCGTCATCTTTCCGATATCATGGAAATAGGCTCCTACACGCGCCACGACTGGATTTGCACCGATGCCACTAGCCGCTGACTCAGCCATCATTCCCATTACCATCGAGTGATTCCATGTTCCTGGAGCTCTAATACTTAGCTCTTTTAAAAGAGGATGATCGAGAGTTGCCATCTCAATCAATCTAAGATCAGTCACATATCCACCGACATGTTCTGCAATCGGTGTCAGGCCAGTTGCGAGGAATGCAACTATAATACCTCCCAACATGCTACATCCTGGGCGAACAATGAACTCAGCTAACTGAAGATTAGAATCCATTAAGAGAGAAGCTAACGCTAAAACTACTGAGAATAGTCCCATATACAAACCGGCTCTAAGATAAGCTGAGCGAGAGCGGACTTTTGATAGGGTAATACTTCCAACTAATGTAGAGGTAATTGATAAAAGAACTAAGGCTGGATCTCCAGTAAAAGAGAGAAACACCATCAGTCCTGTTATGATCGAATAGATAAAAGCAGTCTGAAATCCAAGGACAGCTTGAACAACTATTCCTCCAGTTGCAAACGGAATAGCATAAAAAAGACTGTCGGCTCCAACTCCTGGTAAGGCACTTCGAACCGTTTCATGCGAAACCAAACTTATACAGATCAGTCGCGAGAACGAGATTAGAACAACAGTAAATATCAAACAGATTAGAAGAAGGAATGAATCCTTCACCTTCCTCGCATACTGACGCAAGCTTGCTGCCGCATACCTATGAATTACATAGATTGTGAAAGCAAAGACACAAGCTCGACCAATAGACTCCAGATATAAACCACGCAAAAGACTGTCATGCATTAACAGTTCGCATAGTCCTGAAACAACGATCGCTATTAAGCCACCCATATAGCGTGGCGCTAGCTTAGATATGTTTCTTAGATCGTCATTCATGCCACCTTACACTCTTGCTCTTCTAAAAACTAAGATACATCGTGAGTATTTGAACTATGTCGCGAGTATGCACGAACAATTCGTGCAACAAGAGGATGTCGAATTACATCGGCATCAGAGAAATTAATAAAGGATATTCCCTCTACATTTCGCAGAATATTCAAAGCTTCAACTAGTCCAGAACTCTGTCCACGAGGAAGATCTATCTGGGTAATATCTCCTGTAACAACACATTTAGATCCCTGACCAATTCGAGTCAGTAACATCTGCATCTGTCCACCAGTGGTGTTTTGCGCTTCATCAAGAATTACAAAAGCATTTGATAGTGTACGGCCACGCATAAAAGCAAGTGGGGCTACTTCAACAACTCCCTTCTCTACTAATTCCTTTGCACGTTCAAAATCAACCATATCATGTAGTGCATCATATAGCGGACGAAGATACGGATTTACTTTCTCTGCAAGATCTCCAGGAAGAAAGCCAAGTTTCTCTCCTGCTTCTACAGCAGGACGACATAAAATTATTCGCTTAACCTCTTTGTTAAGGATCGCAGACACGGCCATACTCATAGCAAGATATGTTTTACCTGTTCCAGCTGGACCGATACCGAAGATTAAATCAGAAGCTTTAATCGCATCTAGATACTCTCTCTGCTTAGGAGTCTTTGCTACGATAGCTTTCTTTCTTCCATTAATCTTAACCTGCTCATTAAAGAGCTGTTCAAGTTTATAATGTCTATCACTAGATAGAAGTTTAATTCCTCGCTCAACATCTCCTGGTTGTAAAACTTCGCCACGTTCTAATAGCGCTTTAAATTGCACTAAAAGATCATGAGCAAGATCTACTTCACTATCTTGCCCTGATATTTTAATTGCTCCATGAGTATGCGCGAGCTTTATATCTAATGCTCTTTCGATCGTGCGCAGATGATTATCTTGATCCCCTGTAAGGGCCAAGAGTACTGCTACATCCTCGACATTAATTGTTACTTCTTTGTCTGCTGCTACTGGATAATTATTTTTTGATTTCACTGTAATGGGTCTACACCTGTAAAAAAAACCTCCCGCAAGCTCATGGAATACATACCCCGGATAAGCTTAAAGGACTTACCCCCCATTCCACTAAATTAGATGAGATCACTCAAGAAGTAGAATCACAGAATACCACTAAAGCCTGGCCCCCTTTTTGCTCTTACTAATTATGGATCCTGACGAAGTTATGATTAGGAAGTCTGAGCAGTAGTAAATTATGCAGTTATATCAACATGTTACTCACAAGCTCGCAAGCATTTTAGGCTTATCTCTGGGTAACGGCCTTCCTACCACTAAGAAAATAATAGCGTTTGCCATAAATATACTTATTTTTTCTTTGTCAGTTATTACGAATGGGCATTCTGCGCCTTTGCAGCCTGACGACATACCAGGATGGAATGAAGGAAGCTCAAATGGTGTAGTTTTAGCTGGAAATGATGTGCAATACAGCTCAACGGCGGTAGGAGACTTAGATAACAATCCTAGTAATGGTCTTGAAACCGCTGTAGCCAGCTCTAATGGAACACTTCACGTAGTCTCTCCCTCTGGTGAGGTCCTGTGGTCGAGAGTTTTACCTAGTAGTGCATGCACAGAATCCAGAGCAAACAACAAACTATACTCATCTCCAACGATAGGCGACCTGTATGGAAATGGTTCTAAGGCGATCGTTATAGGTTATGGCGGACTAGGAGGAAGGAATTGTGATGGAGGAGTTTCTGCTTTTAGAGCAAATGATGGAAAACTTCTTTGGAATTTCAGCTTAAAAAAATTTGGAAAGAAAGAGAAATTTGGAGCTCAAAGCAGGGGAGTATTCTCCACTCCTGCTTTAGCTGATACAGACGGAGATGGAAAATTAGAAGTTGGATTTGGAAGCTTTGATAGAAACGTATATCTTTTAAACTACAATGGAACTGTGCGGTGGTATTACAACGCAGCAGATACAGTATGGTCGTCTGCTACGTTTTACAATGTAGATCAGGATCCCGATCTAGAAATGATCATAGGCACAGATATCTCAAAAAATACAAAGATTAATCCACCGACTCATAATGGCGGATATCTTTATGCATTTAAGACAAAAGCTAGAAAGAAGAAGAAAATATTATTTAGAGATAGTTCAGCTTTTGTATGGAAAACTGATTTTGACCAGGTCTTATACTCATCTCCTGTAGTTGCAGATGTTTTGAGTAGTAATCCAGGGCCTGAAGTCATTATTGGATCAGGGTGTTATTTCCCAACAAATACTAATGATAAACTTGGAAAGTGGATCTCGATTGTTAATCCAAAAAATGGGCGAATTTTACAACAATTAAGAACTACAGGCTGCCTTTCATCAACAGTTGCAGTAGGAGATATTGATAAAGATGGAAAGTTAGAGATCGTTGCAACTGTTAACGGAAGTAAGTCTATCGGTGGAGATGGTAAAAGTAGAATATCCGCATGGAAAGCAGAAAACCCTGAACCTTTCTGGTCAACTATTCCTAATGAACTAGGACAACATGATTCTTTCGGTGGTCATTTTCAATCACCAGCAATCGCAGATCTAAATCAAGATGGTGCTCTTGAAGTTGTTGCAGCCAATGGATTTGCTATTGGGATCTATGATGGAGCTACTGGAATACCTTTAACATGCCAATCAAGTTCATGTGTTAATGGGTTCACACTTCGAGCAAAGAAAGTAATTAAAAGTACCCCGAGTATTGCTGATATAAACCAAGATGGAGTTTTAGATCTTGTTGTCGGAGCAGGAGATAGCTCTAAGCGTCGTGGAGTACTTTTATCCTGGAGCTACTTCTCCACATTACTAGGAGAGGGAGATACAACTCCGATTGACCAAGCAGTACCATGGGCAGGATATCGCGGTGGAGGAGATAGAAGTGGAAGATACTCAGATAACTAATAAATCCTATGCTATTTCAATTATTAGTATGAGCTATACAAATCAATTGTTGACCAAGTTGAGATAAGTTGTTACGAGAAGCCGAGTAAACTCTTATCAAGAGGAGCTGAGGGAACGGCCCTATGAAGCTTCGGCAGCCTGTAAATACCATGTATTTACAAGGTGCCAATTCCGGTAGTTATTAACTTAACTGCAAGATAAGAGTCAGAGATAGTTTGTATTATGCTGCTTTAGATATACTAATTTGGCAAAAAACTATCGCCTGCCTCTTTACTTGCAAACAATAGCGCTAACCAAAACGTAGCACTAACTAAGTAAGTTAATAAAAACCGGTGAAGCCATAGCATCTTGTTTCGACTCAGCTTCTAAAAAGGAAGCTGCTATGACTAAATCAGATCGTAATTTAAACTTTCAACATCATTCTAAAGGCAAAACGCCATTAGTGTGTTCTACTTTTGCTACCTTTGAAGACACAGATAATTTCATAAAGTTCAAAGAACGAGAAAGTAAGGGAAAGAAAACTATTAGTGACCATGAATACTCTAGGTATACAAACCCAACAACGGATGCGGCAGAACGAAAGATAGCCATCTTAGATCGAGCTGAGGAATCTGCCTTATTTTCAAGTGGAATGAATGCAATAACGACTACACTTCTCTCTGAAGTATCAAATGGAGATAAAAACTCACACTTTATCTTTAGTAGTGACCTCTATACGAAAACAAGAGAATTTGTTGATCGATTTCTTACTAAAACAGAGCTTGAACTTACAATTGCAAGTCATGACGAGATTTGTAATCTCAATAGTATTATTAGAGAAAACACCTCACTTCTCTTTATTGAATCACCGGCAAATCCACTACTTAGAATTCATGACCTAGGCAAGATCTCTAAAATCTGTAAAGCAAAAGGAATAAAGGTAATTGTCGATAGTACATTTGCTTCTCCAGAGAATTACTCGCCTCTTGAATATGGTGCTGACCTGACTATCGCATCTGCTAGCAAATACATCGGAGGACACAATGACTTACTGGCAGGATCGGTCTCTGGAAATCATGAATTAATATCTCAGCTTCGTATCACACGAGGAATACTTGGAGGGATATGCGCTCCAGATATAGCAGCTAGAATACTTAGAGGTTTAGAAACAATAAAAATTAGAGTTCATAAGCAAAATGAAACAGGACTTAATGTTGCTAGATATCTTGAAAAACATAAAAAGGTTCGAAAAGTTTGGTATCCAGGATTAGAAAGTCATCCAGACTATCAAATAGCCAGAGATAAATTTCATGGATTCGGTGGAGTAGTACCTTTTGAAATAGATGCAGACCTAGATCTAACAAGTAGATTTATAGATGCACTGCAAATTCCTGTAATAGCCCCATCCTTTGGTGGAAGTGAAGCATTAGTTTCACAAACATCCTTGATTTCATTCTATGGAGCATCAGAGGAAAAGAAAAAAGCATTCGGCATCTCTGACTCTCTTGTTAGGTTTGTTGTTGGCTTACATGATTCAGAAGAGCTTATTTCAGATCTAGAAAGGGCATTTAAAGTGATTTTCGCTTAAAGATTATTACTTAGATTTCTAACAACTTTTCACGAAAATGCTCGATACTATCTTAAACTAAGGTGGTTAAACTGACATGAAATCCATCGGAATTATAGGAGGAATAAAGGAGCAGAAAAGAGCTTTTATAAAATTTTTTAAACTTGGACCATTTGGTGAACGATTAGCGATAAGATATCTAATAAAAAATGGATATTGGATCTGTAAAGCAAACTGGAGAACAAGAATAGGCGAGATAGATATAATTGCAGGTAAAAATAGGGTCTTGTATTTCTTTGAGGTTAAAACACGACGGAGTTCAGTTCAGAGTATATACCCAGGAAGAGATGCAATAATTTCAGCAAAGATAAAACGAGTAAAAAGATTGATAGGTATATTTGTAGATGAGGAACGTGCTGTTGTTCGAAGAGGAAGAATCAAGGGTATAAAATTCAACCTAATCGAGATAACAGTCAGAGATTCAATCTTAGGTAGATACCTATTACCTGCTAAGGTTCGATTCCTTGAAGTATTTTAAGGAGTACCTCAATAGCCTCATCTACCTGACTCTTTGAAATTATGAGCGGCGGTATAAACCTAAGCGTTGTATCGCTAGTAGCATTTAGTAATAATCCAGCTTTCAATCCCTCACTAACCACTCTTCTAGCATGAGGAGTATTTAGCTCTAATGCGAGCATTAAACCGGTACCTCGTACAGAATTTACCAAAGAGCACTTATCAGCGAGACTTGCTAGTCGCTCTTTCATATAAAAACCAACATCTCTAACCTTAGTTAAAAGATCTTCCTTTTCTATCGTTTGAATTACTGCCAACGCAGCAGTAGCGGCGAGTGGACTGCCGGCAAACGTAGAACCATGATCTCCTGGCACTAGAACCTCGGCGACGGAATCACTCGCTAAACATGCACCAATTGGAAAGCCACCACCTAGCCCCTTTGCTAATGGCATTAGGTCAGGCTTAGCCCCGAGAGCTTGAAAAGCAAACCAATCTCCGGTTCGACCAATACCAGTCTGAACTTCATCACAGATTAATAGGACATTACGCTCATCACAGAGTTTTCTTAAACTCTGAAATTGTTCAGCGCTCATTGGCCAAACTCCACCTTCTCCCTGGATCGGTTCTACAATCACTGCACAAACAGAATCATCAAGCATTATCTGCAATTGATCACAATCTGTCGCCTTCAATTGAAAAAAGCCGGGCACTAGCGGTTCAAAGCTCTCACCATATTTTGGATTATTTGTAGCGCTTAAAGCTCCTAGAGTTCTGCCATGAAAGCCACGTTCAAATGTTACAAACTTATAACAATGTGGACCTTTCTTAACTTTTCCCCACTTACGAGCAATTTTTATCGCACATTCATTAGCTTCTGCACCTGAATTACAATAAAAGACTCGATCCATTCCAGATATCTGAGATAACTTCTCAGCAAGATAAACCATCGGTTCTGAGTAAAAAAGATTAGAGACATGAACTAACTCTTTAAGTTGTGCAGAGAGAGCAGAAACCCAAGCAGGATGAGAATGCCCTAGTGTCATAACAGCTACACCAGCAACCATATCAAGGTACCTAGAGCCTTTATCGTCAAATAGGTAGCATCCTTCACCTCTAACTAAATTAATCTCTGCGCGACGATACGTTTGCATTACATATCTTGCTTCTAATTCTTTAAGCATAACGATTCTCCAGATAACTATCTTTAATTTTTAAGCAGAGATAACTGTTCCAGATCCACTGCTACCGCGAATGGCACCACTTAAAGTGCTTTGTGAACGACCATCTATGATACGAACTGCTTTAACACCACGCTTTACCACATCACCACAGGACTTAACCTTTGGAATCATTCCACCTGCAATAGTTCCATTATCAATCAGTTCATCAACCTGATTAAGTGTCAATCTTTCGATCAACGAAGTTGGGTCTGGATATCGAGCTAATACCCCTGGAACATCAGTAAATAGTGTTAAAGATTCAGCCTCCAGTGCAATAGCAACTGCCGCCGCAACATCATCGGCATTTACATTATAAGGAATGCCAGATGAATCTTCACCAATAGAACAGAGGACTGGAATATTTCGCTCTTTAGCAAGTTTTATGAGTAGAGAGGAATTTACCTGTACTACTTCTCCAACAAAACCGAGATCTCCTTCTGCAATGATCTTCTTCTTTACCCTTAATAATCCTGCATCTCGTCCAGACAATCCTATTGCAGGTGCTCCGTTACTTGAAATCTTAGATGCGAGAGATTTATTAACCTTTCCCGCTAAAACCATCTCCACTATCTCCATGGCTGGAGCATCAGTTACTCGTAGTCCTGCAACCCTTTCACTTTTTAAACCTAGTCTCGCCAACATCGCATCGACCTCTGGTCCTCCGCCATGCACTACTACTATCTCTCTCCCAGCAAGAGCAGCTTGAGCAATCTCATTAGCAAAAATATCTACTAACGCTGGATCTTTCATCGCAGCGCCACCGAACTTAATAACTTCCATACTCATTATGTACAATAATCAGCGTTTATCTTTACGTAGTCATACGAAAAATCACATGTCCAAAATAGCATCTCCTCTTCTATACTCGGACTCTTTTCCCCTAAGAACTGAAGTTCAATCTCAAGGTCTGTAGTTTTCATAGCATTACTAACTTGAGACTCGTTGAAGTCTGTTGGTTCACCACTACGAAAAACCTCAATTCCAGCAAGCTTTACAACTAAATTCTTTGGATCAAAAGACACTCCAGATCTTCCTGCAGCAGCAACTATACGGCCCCAGTTAGGATCATTTCCAAAGCATGCTGTCTTAACTAATGGGGACTCAGCTATGGTATGCGCTATTCTCTCGGCATCCTTAGGTGGATTCTTAATCTTTATTGTAATTAATTTTGTTGCACCCTCACCATCTCGAGCAATCTTAATAGCTAAATCCCGACAGACGAACTCAAGGGCATTCCAAAAATCTTGCTGAGATTCGCTTACAGAAACCTCACTCTGTCCATTAGCAAATAAAAGGACCATATCATTGGTACTCGTATCACCATCAACAGTAATACGATTGAAAGTGCGAGAAACGATCTCTCCTAATTTTCTCTGAAGCAATACTCGATCAACCAAGGCATCAGTTGTAATAAAACTAAGCATGGTTGCCATATTCGGTGCTATCATGCCGCTTCCCTTAGCTATCGCACCGATTCTAACTGGTTTTCCATTGAGCGAAATCTCAACTGCACAGCTCTTAGAAACAAGATCTGTTGTCATTATACTCTCTGCGGCTCTTACTCCTCCTTTAACCTCATTAGTTAAAGCCTCAATAAGAGTTGGGATAGTCTGACGAACTTTATCTATAGGAAATTGTCTGCCAATAACGCCTGTACTAGCAGAAAAAAGGTTAATCTCTCTTCTTAATTTAGTCTTAAGCGAAGCTGCAATCTCTGACTCCATAGTAAGATCTGCCTGCTTTCCAGACTCTCCGTTACTACAGTTTGCATTTCCTGCATTACAGATTACACCGTCAATCTGTAGTTTTTCTAACCTCACTCTATTATGAGCGATGCACCACGCATGAACTTGATTCTTGGTAAATGTTCCCACAGCAATGGCAGGAACTTCACTAACAATTAGTGTTAGATCTTCTTTCTTAGCTTTTCGAATACCAGCATAAGCTGAAGCAGCAAGAAATCCCTTTGGAGCACAAACAGATCCATCAATTATCTTCATGGCCACATCCCCACCATCTGCAATCCAGCATTCTCGTCTATACCAAGAATAATATTCATATTCTGAATAGCCTGTCCTGCAGCACCCTTAACTAAATTATCAATCGCACTGACAACTATTACCCTATTAGTGCGATGATCGATCGTTACCCCAATATGACAAAAGTTACTACCATAAACTGCTTTAGTAACCGGATACTGGCCTAGTTCATAAACCTGAACAAATTGTTCATTTGCATAACGCTTTACAAACAGCTCATGCAGTTGTTCCTTTGAGATCTTATTTGAAAGATTCGCATAACAGGTCGCGAGAATTCCTCTAGTCATTGGAACTAAGTGAGGAGTAAACGAGATCTTAACCGGCACATTGCCAACAGAGCTTAATTCCTGCTCAATTTCCGGAACATGGCGATGTTGGCCTCCGACTCCATAAGCACGAATACCCTCATTAACTTCACCATATAAATAATCAACAACTACTTTTCCTCGTCCTGCGCCAGAGACACCTGACTTAGCATCTACAATAATAGAGTTAGGATCTATAAGATTGTTTTCAAGAAGAGGAATTAACGCTAGCTGAGTGGCTGTTGGATAGCAACCTGGATTTGCGATTAGCTTACCAGCCTTGATTTCAGCTCTTTTATTCTCTGGCAAACCATACACAGCATCTCTCAATAGATCAGTAGCTTGATGATCAAGCTTATACCATTCCTTAAAAGTTGCTGGATCTTTTAAGCGAAAATCTGCAGCAAGATCTATTACGCTTATTCCTTTCTCTAAAAACTTAGCAGCAACTCCCATCGCATAACCATTCTCTTGTGCTAAAAACACAACCTTA
>CAZTER010000011.1:0-14875 GCA_964612045.1 uncultured Bdellovibrionales bacterium | reverse complement strand
TTCCATCACCGAAAATGCTCGAATGGGCACCTTACAGAAGATTGGAGAAGATACTTGGGAGATCTTAAGTTTTGATACGATTCAGAATAGGGAACAGTTAATGGACCACGCCAAGCAAATCGTTAGAAAGGGGCATACCTTAAAATGGTTGGCTTAGAATTAAGATAACTTGAAAGGAAATCCCCCCGGAGCGACCTTCACACCCAGGGGGGTCCATTTAGAGAAGAATTGAAACCCAAACGGTGCCAATCAAGGGGTCAGACGGTTGAATTCGTGAAATATTCAATGAAATTCTTGATCCCTTGAATTGATCTCACTTTTACTATAAGTTGCGCGTTCCTGAGTCGTTAATGCGATTTAGGTACGCGCCGGTAGCTCAGCTGGTAGAGCAGAAGACTCTTAATCTTCGGGTCGGGGGTTCGAGACCCTCCCGGCGCAGTTTTTCTCCCCCAAATTCCTCCTAAAAGACGAATTGCTTTGTCTGAGTTTCTACTAGTCCAAGATAGCTTAAGTTACAGATCCTGTTTTGAACTGCTCTGATTTATCTTGAGTGATGCATCATTTCGGTAAGATATCATAACTTGAGTGAACTCATTCAACCGGGAAGCAGTGCCAGAGTTACACCGCCAAATAGATGATTTTACAACTCTCAGTCGAGGGGGTGGTGGAGCCTCGTTAAAATCCGAACAAATCTCAGATCTGGAAAAGCTACGATCTCCCGAAATCTCTGAATTCGCGAATAAACTTAGAGCAGTTTTAGATCAAGTCAGGTTTGATGATCTAAATAACAAGATGCGATGGAGTTATAGCTGTCAACCTACAGCAGCTCTTAACTGTTCTCAGATAAGAAATGATCTTGCAAAGTTAAGACCTGAGTTTATCTCAAGGAAAGATGAGACGCTGATAAGACTTTTTATTTTAGGAGAGTCTGTTTTTCGCGAGGACTTTGCTGAATTATTTCAGGATAAGACGGATTACCTGTTAAGAGATGGAGTTAAATTTGGTCTTTTTAAAGAAGAAAGATCTTCCGGGAAGATCTCCACAATGGATCTTCTCCTTTGCTCTCGCCAACTGTTGAGTGGAGAGGTAATTTATCTTTTCTGCGATAAGCCAGATGAAATGGTAGAAACTGCGAACTATAGGCAGAGAGTCTATCTAGGTATTGATTCTTACTATTTAAATTCTCGGATAGATAGTCTTGATCCTCAAACTGGAGTTGCTGTTGAGTTCGGATCTGGATCAGGGATTCAACTAATAACTCTGTTAAAGAATAATCCAGGGGTGGATTTAGCTATTGGAATAGAGATTGATGCTCGTGCACGATCTGTCTCCAGTTTTAATTGTGCACTAAATGGAGTTAGTCAAAGAGTTACGTTTTTACCAGAGCTTTCAGATCTTGGAAGTGTGTTAGGTAATAGAGGGATCTCTCTTGCCTTTTCAAATCCACCGTTTTTGCCATGTCCTGATCATCTTATCCCTGAATATTCTGGCCCTGCGCTTCAACTAGGCGGAGTTTCTAGAATTGGATTAGGTGGAATAGATGGATTGAAATATACTAAGCAATTTATCTTTGAAATTGAAAAGTACCTAAGTCCAGAGGCTCGAGTAATTATCTATTCGCAATTTGCAGGTCGAGATCGACAACCACCCCTCTTGCTTGAGTACCTTAAAGATCTCTGTGAAATAAAAGGTAATTTTGTGAAATTTCCTGAAGAGCGATATCGATACTCAGATGATTTGCTAATAGCTGATTGGACTAGCGTATTAGCGGGACTTCTTTCTAATGACAAGTTGCTAGCTAAGAAGAGAATTCCAGAATTTATCGAACAATCTGTCAGAGCATTCAGAGATATTGGAGTAGAATCTGTATCTTCAGGATTTGTCGAGTTTTCCCGCGATGGTAGTTGCTTAAGCGAGAGTGAAAATCTGCGATTAAAGAAGGGGGAGGCTGACCTTCGCTTATACTTCAGAGGAGATAATTCTTCCGGACTTCTCACAAGTAAGTTTAATCTATTTGACCCTAATTTATTTAGGAATCCTGTTGGATTTAATGGTTCAAATTACAGTTCGATTTCACAGGAGATCTCTCCTAAAATTACGCAGATAGATTCTCCCCTTATTGCTCGAGAATTAAATGGAGGAGGAGAGCTAAAAGTAGGGAAAGATGGAGATCTGTTTAGATTTATAGTTCAAGATGAAACCCAAAGGATCTTAGAAGAAGGGGTAGTCTATACGGATAACGGCTCTTTTAGTCCGAGATACTTAGAGATCTTGCAATCTGTTCATGCGGTTCCAAATGACGATGTCTTGAGGCGTATTATAGCTGGAAGAAATAGACTCGTTGATGGAAAGACTCTTCATGCACTGGTGCCAGGAGCGATAGATCCAAATCGAGATTATCTACTGACGGAGTTTCCTTTGATAGCAAAGATCTGTATGTCCGAATACTCTTCAGTTGACCTTGAGGAGTCGCATAAGAGATCAGTAAAGCAAAATGAGAATAAGATTTTGGCAGATATTTTTCATGATAAGTACCTCCAGCTGTTGCAGATAATTCATAGAGATTGATACCTATTTGATCCTTAATAAATTTAGACAGCTCAACCCATAGACCTTTTTACTTTTGAGGTCGTTTCACTCCGGAACACGCCGTTTTATTTGTGCTATTTCACTTTTCATAAGTGATTTCAATATTTAATCGGATCTCATCGTGAATTGGGATCCGGTCGTTCCTTATGCAGATGCTTTTATGCCTTGACGGAAGGGCATTCCGATGTGAGTTACAAGGCAAGGTTTTATGAAGCCGTGGACCTTCCACGTCTTCAGTGTTGGTTTTTTTTGTTTTTGCTCGTGGTTCGCGAGGGGCGGTGGGTTTCCTGTCGCCGAGGCTCGAATTTTGCCAGGGCACATCCGAAGGATATGGATGCGGTTGTTAATTAACCCATTTATGAGGCTATTGAAGCACATGCGTAAGCTAGTGATGCTCACTGCACTTATGCTTCTTGTTCCAGCAGTTTCTCAAGCTAAAACACTTGATGAACTATTGGTAGAGAAGGGAGTGATAACTAAAGGTCAGGCTGCTAAGTCTGCTGGAACCCCAGGATCTGTACACTACAATAAGGGTGTACGTTGGGAATTTGCCGATAAAAAGGTAACCGGTCAGCTCAGCACTTTGATCCGTTCAAGGTATACGTTTGTTGACTTTGACAAAGATGATGCAGCTCGAGATCAAAATATTTCGAGTTTTGATGTAACTGATGCACGATTGATCGCTACTGGTACAGCTCTTGATAAAGAGTTTTCGTACAAGTTAGAGGGAGATTTCGTTGCTAATGGTACTTCGGCTGCTCTTAAGGATGCATACATTCAGTGGAATGCTTGTGACTGGGTTGCTGTTGGTATGGGTCAGAAGAAGACAGGAGTTTCTCGTCAGTTCAATACTAGCGAGCAGAACCTTACCTTCCCTGATCGTTCAATCGCATCAGACTTCTTCTCTTTAGGAAGAGAAGCTGGCGCATGGTTGAAGTTTACTAGCCCAGAGCTTCCAGTTGAAATCACTGCTGCTATCACCAATGGTGAGAGTGATGGTGAAGGAATCAACCGTTCCGGTGTTGATACCAAGCATACTGGTGTTGTAAACGTTCGCTACAACTCGGGAGATATTAATCCTTATGTTGAATCAGACGTTGATGGCACTGAGGATCTTGCTTGGTCCGTTGGTGCAGCGTTTGCTGCTGGCCAGTCGAATTCTGACTTCATTGACTCCGAAACAAGCGGAGCTGAGAATGCAGATATTTATGGCGCTAACGTAGACTTTATCTTGAAGACACAAGGTCTATCAGTTGCTGCTGAATACTACTATCAGAGTGTAGATAGCGATCAGCTAGCTGATGAGGTTCGTCCTCAAGGTGGATACGTACAAGCTGGTTACTTCTTGGTCCCTGGCGAGTTCGAGCTTGCTGCTCGTTACTCTATGGTTGACTGTGATGAGAACAGCGGCGTTTCTGCTTGCAGATCGGAAGATGGCCGTTCACTTGATGTAGGAAACGGCGTTGATGTTGCTGCTAACTATTACTTCAACGGTAATGAGTTAAAAGCCCAGCTCGTATATGCAATGTTAAATGAAGATGTTGCAGGTGCAGATGGAGATGACATCAATACAGATCGTATTATCGTTGCTTTGACTGGTTTATTCTAAGCTAGTTAATCGTAATTATAAACGAGAGAGAGGGGCTTTTATGCCCCTCTTTTTTTCTCCCCTTTTTTACACTGAAGCTTCAATTATAGGTGAAATATCATATTCGTAAGGTATTTCAGAGATTGATGAAATTTCTTTGTAAAAAAGGGGAGAATTAACTGTTCCCTCATAGATATGTCAGATCTAGTTTTTACACTGAAGCTTCAGCTATAGATTAAATATCATGTTAGTAAGGTACTTCAGAGGAAGATGAGATTACTTTGTAAAAAAGGGGAGAAGTATGATCGGCTTCTCTTTTTGCTCTTTCTCTAAAGCTAAGCTACGTGCGATGAGGCTAACCTCAAATGATTGTAGATAGATCTTAAGAAAGATATCCGCTAATTGTTGAAAGTATGAATGGTTATTTTCTCTGGCACTAAATTCTAATCCAAAACCTGTTTCGTCTTTAGAGCACACGCGTTCTATTAAAAGTGGAACATCAATCCACCATTCAATCTGATTTGCATCCTCAATCGATAGACCATGCATCCAAAGTAACTGATTCCGTTCCTTCTCGGCGAGAAACCAAAGAGGTTGAAATGTGTCAGCAGGGGGATGCTTGATAATCTCCCTTCTTATAAGTTCGGCCTCTAGAGGGCGAATCGCCTCTAAAAGAACGGCACTTCCTGGTAGGTTGTTAAATTGTTCAAATTTGAACGCAAGCCGTTCATATTTGGACACAGATGAACTATCAAAACCAGCTGAGCTTTGTCTAAGCATCTGAATCTTCTCCGATTAGAAGTTTACCTCGAAATGCGCCCTGAAAACTGTGCAAAAAGTGCGCCTAATAAATTATTTAGTCTGCAGTAATTCAGATTTTAAAAAGATCTGCCGATATAGGGATAATGTAGGAGTTTCTCGCAAACTTAGATTGTCGGGGGCAGCGTGGCGCGAATTTTAATCGTAGATGATGTTGAATCAAATAGAGTTCTTCTTAGATCAATCTTAAAAAGTGTTGGACATGAAGTAATAGAATGTAGCTCCGGAAGGGAGTGTCTACAGGTATGTTTTGAGAGCAAGCCTGATCTTGTAATGCTCGATATCTTAATGCCGGAGATCGATGGAATTGAGATATGTCGGCGGTTAAGAGAGCGATACGCACGATCTGATATGCCAATAGTCATGATAACTTCTCGTGAAGAGGGAGATGCTCTACCTGAAGCCCTTCAGGCTGGAGCAAGCGATTTTATCTCTAAACCTGTTCATCGACAGGTGTTGCTAGCGCGTGTAAATAATCTTCTTGAGAGTATTACGGCACAAAAAAATCTTATCAAAGCTTCTGAAACGCAAAGAGTTATATGTGAAGCGATGCCAGATCCCATGGCTTTAGCAAATGTTAATGGAGAGATTCAATTTGTTAATGATGGATTAATAGGTGTTTGTCTTGGTTTAAAACCTAAAACAATCGAACAGTTGTTTGCCTCAATCTATGGTGGAGAGATCTTTGAAGGAACGCTTAAATTAGTTTCTCGTTCTCAGTCTTCAACAGAAGAGGAGATTGTGGAAGAGTTCAAGATTAACTCTAAGACACCGCGCATAATTCAGATTTTTTCACGCGCTACCTCATCAGAAGGTTTATCTGATTCGCGAATATGGATCTTTCGTGATGTTACAGCAGCTCGAGAGATGGCAAAGAGAGCAGAGGATAAGCTGCGACTAGAATCTGTAAGAATGTTGGTTAGTGGAATAGCGCATAACTATAATAATATTTTGGGTGGAATTATTGGAGCAGTAGAGGTTCTCGAGCGTAACTCAGATAATAATGAGCGGATGAAGAGAGCAGTTCGTGTTGTTCGAGTGGGTGCTGAGTCAGCTGCTAAGCTTACTAGGAAGATGGATATATTTACTCGCCCTGATTTAGGCGAGGAGAATCTTAATAGTGAGTCAGTAGAGAGTATTCTTGAGACTGTCAACCTTATGATGCAAGAGAGAGTTGGAGATCGAATCTCATTCTCAGTTAAAAATGGGGTCGCTGTTCCTCCAGTAGCAATGACTCTTATCTCATTGTTAGAGGTTTTTAATAACATCTTCTCAAATGCAGTCGAAGCGATTGATGGAATTGGTAAAATTGAAACTACATTAGACTACGATGATGCCATGAAGAGGGTCGTTGTTAAGGTCTCAGATAATGGTTGTGGAATTAATGATAGTGATCAAGAAAGGATCTTTGAACCTTTCTTTACAACTAAGAATTTGGATGCAGACCATGCTGTAGGAATTGACGGAAAGGGTCTCGGCTTGTGGAATGTATATAACATACTCAGGTTATCTGGTGGTGATATTGAGATAGATTCAAAGCAAGGAAAAGGGACAGAGGTAACCTTGTTTCTTCCGTCAGCTAGCGACGAGCTTTTAGATGCTTAAATAGAGTTGTTTTGTAGTTTTAATTCGAGCCTGTAGTAAGTAGTCAGTGAGAGGCTTTTTTTCAGATCGCGCAATCGATCTATTTGCGTTATCCTATCTGATGCAAGGTTGCTACAGGGGTGCATAAAATCATGACAAAAGAAGGCAATAGCGTGCACGATGAAAATCAAACAATTTTCGGCAAGGTTATCCGGCGTGAAGTTCCCGCTCAGATAGTTTTTGAAAATGACTTAGTACTGGCGTTTAGAGATATTGCTCCTCAAGCTCCTACACACATTGTTATTATTCCTAAAGAATATATCCCTACACTAAATGATGTTGATGAGCAGGATCGTTTGGTTTTAGGGGAGTTGTTTGTTGTAGCAAACAAGATTGCGCAGCAGGAAGGATGCTGTAAGGATGGATACAGATTGGTAATGAATGTTGGTCAAGATGGTGGGCAGACCGTATTTCATCTGCATATGCACCTACTAGCTGGCAGATCTCTTACTTGGCCACCAGGATGAGGATGATATGAGTATAAACACTGAAGAGGTAGTAAAATTTGAAGCTAAAGGTATGGTAGGAGTGATTACTCTCAATCGACCTCAGGTATTAAACGCAATAAATCTCGATCTATTAATCTCGCTATCAACTAAACTCAGGTTGGCGATAGATGATGATACGATTAATGTTATCTTATTAACTGGCGCAGGAGAGAAAGCTTTTGCAGCAGGCGCAGATATTTCAAGTATGGCTCAACTTGGCCCACGAGCAATAGCTGAGTATCTTGAATTAGGACAAAGGGTAATGCGAGAGCTTGAAAGCTCTTCAAAACCAGTTATAGCAGCAGTAAATGGATATGCGCTTGGTGGTGGTCTTGAGTTGGCATTAGCTTGTGATCTTATCTTTGCCTCTTCCTCAGCAAAAGTTGGTCTTCCTGAAGTGAATCTCGGAATTATACCTGGATTTGGAGGCACGCAGCGTTTGGCGCTTCGCTCTGGAATCGGAGCTGCTAAGAGATTGATATTTTCTGGTGAAGTAATAGCTGCGGAAGAAGCTTTACGATTATCACTGGTTGACAGAGTTGTTGATCCTGAACGACTACTTGCTGAATGTACCCTCTTTGGAGAGACGATTTCTAAAAGGGCACCTCTAGCAGTGCGAGCAGCAAAGAGAGCGATTAATCGTGGTGTTGAGCAGATGTTGTTAGCGGGATTGAGAAATGAAGTAGAGGAGTTTTTAAGGTTATTCGCTACTGATGATCGTTCAGAGGGAATGGCAGCTTTCTTACAAAAGCGGGAGGCGCAATTTAAAGGGCGATAGTTATGTCAGAAATATGGGAGGACAGAACTAGTCTTGAACTACCAGAGGATATCTCTCTGATAAGAGATACGGTTAGAACCTTTGCGCGAGAAAAAGTTGCGCCGATTGCAGCAAAGATTGATTCAGAACATCTATATCCTAAGGAGATTATCTCTGAACTTGGTGCTTTGGGTTTCCTCGGCGCTTTAATACCTGAAGAGTTTGGCGGCACTGCGCTATCACAAGTAGCTTATGCGTTGATTATTGAAGAGCTTGCAGTTGAATGTGCTTCAACTTCTATTATTGTAAGCGCGCATTCATCACTTTGTAGCTGGCCGATAGTTAACTATGGAACTATCGAACAGAAAAAAAATTATTTACCTCAATTAGCGCAAGGAGCAAAGATTGGATGTTTTGCTTTATCAGAGCCAGGATGTGGAAGTGATGCTGCGTCATTAACGACCATCTATAAAGAGAAAGAAGGAAAGATAATTTTAAATGGCTGTAAAAATTGGATTACAAATGCTCCTGAAGCTGGCATTTGTATTGTTTTTGCTACTTCAGATGTAGCTGCAGGACATAAAGGGGTTACAGCTTTTGTTCATCGATTGCCATTTCCAGGAGTAACGATTGGCAAAAAAGAAGATAAGCTAGGTATCTGTGGCTCTCCTACAGCTTCTATTACTTATCAAGATGTCGTGCTTAGTGAAGAGAATATTCTTGGTGGTCGTGGGGCGGGATTTAAAGTGGCGATGAGCACACTTAATGGTGGAAGAATTGGCGTTGCGGCGCAGGCAGTGGGGATCGCACGAGCCTCTCTTAGAGATTCTTTAATATATGCTCGAGAACGTAAGAGTTTCGGAAAAGCAATCGGCTATCATCAGAGTATTCAGAACTATTTAGCGGATATGAATATAAAAGTAGATGCATCTCGTCATTTAACGATGACTGCTGCTCAGCTAAAAGATCGAGGAATGGAGTATGGACGTGAAGCTGCCATGGCAAAACTTTTCGCATCTGAGGCTGCAGTTGATTGTGCCTTAAAATGTATACAGATTCATGGTGGATATGGATATGTAAAAGATTATCCTGCAGAGCGTCATCTGCGAGATGCTAAGATTACTGAGATCTATGAGGGCACTAGTGAAATTCAAAGGATCGTAATAGCTACTGACTTAATGAAGATGGGTGGTAATTCAGGAGGTAATAGATGAGTAGTGCACGAGGTAAAGGCACACTCTCTGAATGGCTTGCTCGTAGCTATAGCTCACAGAAACCAAGACTTAAAGAGTTCACTTCGATTAGCTTTAGAGAGCATCCAGAGTTAGTCGATCTGCAGAGTGTTAAAGATATAATTGAATCTGATCAGGTTGGGTATCCTGGAGAATTCCCTTTCACTCGAGGCGTACAGCCCTCCATGTACAGAGGCCGATTATGGACAATGCGACAGTTCTCAGGATTCGGTTCTCCTGCTGATACTAACCAACGGTTTAGGTATCTCTTGCAGAGAGGGGTAACCGGATTATCAACAGCGTTCGATATGCCAACTTTGATGGGGTATGATCCTGATAGTCCTATGTCTCTCGGAGAGGTCGGGCGCGAGGGAGTAAGTCTTGCCACTATAGATGATATGGATGAGCTCTTTGCAGGCATTGATCTCGGAGCAATTACTGTCTCAATGACAATCAACTGTACTGCCACTATTGCTTTTGCAATGTACTGTGCTGTCGCTGAAAGACGGGGCGTTTCCTTTGATAATCTTGGTGGGACTATTCAAAATGACATGCTCAAGGAGTTTATTGCTCAGAAAGAGTGGATCTCTCCACCAGCTCCTTCCGTAAAGCTTTCATGTGATGTTATTGAATTTTGCGCACGTCATCTTCCAAAATTTAATGGAATAAGTATTAGCGGATATCATATTCGAGAAGCAGGAGCGACTGCGATTCAAGAGCTTGCTTTCACACTTGCTGATGGTATCGCCTATGTTGAGCATTGTTTGTCTCGTGGAATAAATGTTGATGATTTCGCTCCTCGCCTCTCTTTTTTCTTCGACGTTCATAATGATTTCTTTGAAGAGATCGCTAAGTTTAGAGCAGCAAGAAGGATCTGGGCAAAGTTAATGCGAGATCGATTTGGTGCTAAGAACCCACGTTCCATGATGTTAAGGACGCATGCGCAGACTGCAGGAGTCAGTCTGACAGCACAACAACCTGTAAATAATGTAGCAAGAGTTGCTATTCAAGCGTTAGCAGCAGTTTTGGGTGGAGTTCAGTCCTTGCACACAAATGCTATGGATGAGACGTTATCTTTGCCAACAGAAGAAGCTGCTACGGTAGCCTTACGAACTCAACAGATCATCGCTGAAGAAACAGGTGTTGCTAACGTTATTGATCCTCTTGGTGGCTCTTATTATCTTGAAAAGCTAACGGGAGAGTTCGAAAAAGAAACTATGGCTTATATTGAAAAGATAGATAATCTTGGGGGAATGCTAAAAGCTGTAGAGGTTGGATTCCCACAAAAAGAGATTGCAGATTCAGCTTATCGTTTTTAGATAATGGTAGAGAAAGGTGAGTATCGTTTTGTTGGTGTAAATGTAAATGTTGATCAATCTAGAAGTAGTGTGCCGATCTTGAAGATAGATCCAGATATAGAACGTGCACGGATAGAAAAGGTAAAAGCCTTTAAAGATAGTCGAAAAGTAGTTGATGTTAATCGAGAAAAAGAGAAGGTTTCTGATGCCTGCAAGAGTGGTCAGAATGTTATTCCCTCGTTAATAGATGGTGTTAAAAAAGGTCTTACATTAGGTGAGATCTCCGATATTTATCGGAATGTATTCGGTGTATTTCGAGATGATGGTAGCATCTAAATTAAGGTAGGAGGCTTTGTGGGAGATATTCCGCTCAGGATCTTGATAGGAAAACCTGGATTAGATGGCCACGATAGGGGAGCTAAGATTATAGCTCGAGCTCTACGTGATGCTGGTATGGAAGTAATCTACACTGGACTTCATCAAACTCCAGAAATGATTGTTAGGTCTGCAATTCAAGAGGATGTTCAGGCTATTGGCTTGAGTATCCTATCTGGCGCACACATGACGCTCTTCCCCGCTGTCCTTAATCTTATGAAGGAAAACGGTATCGATGATATAGTTCTTTTTGGTGGCGGCATTATTCCCGATACGGATGTAGAGGAGCTAAAGAAGGTCGGTGTAAAAGAGATTTTTCTTCCTGGTTCATCAACTGTTGATATCGTAAGTTGGGTAAAAGAGAACGTGAAGCGAAGATAGATTTAGGGCGGTTGTTATGGGGAATGAGCAGATAGGGAGTCGATCTCAGGAGTTAATAAATCTTACTGAAGAGTACGCAGCGCATAACTATGCTCCATTACCTGTTGTATTGAGTGAAGGGCTCGGAGCCTGGGTTACCGATGTCGAAGGCCAGCGTTATTTAGATATGTTGAGCGCTTATAGCGCCTTAAACTTTGGACATCGCAATCCAAGATTTGTAGAAGCAGCTAAGCGACAATTGGATCGCCTTACGATGACTTCGCGAGCTTTCTTCTCTGAAGAATTTGCGCTTTTTTCAAAAGAACTAGCTGAGTTCTGTAAGATGGAGATGGTGCTTGTCATGAACTCTGGAGCTGAAGCAGTTGAAACTGCATTAAAAGCAGCTCGTCGATGGGGATATGAGAAAAAGAAAGTTGAGCCAGATCACGCCGAGATTATCTGCTTCAATGATAATTTTGCAGGCAGGACCATCACTATAGTGAGTTTTAATACCGAAGAAGGAAATAGGAGTGGATTTGGACCTTTCACTCCAGGTTTTAAAACTGTGAGTTATGGAGACGTAACTGAGCTAAAAGCAGCTATCAATAAAAATACAGTTGGAATCTTATTTGAGCCTATTCAAGGAGAGGGAGGAATTTTAATTCCTCCATATGGATTTTTAAAAACTATTCGAGATCTGTGTGATGAGCACAATATCTTAATGATCGCAGATGAGATTCAGACTGGCTTATGTAGAACTGGTAAGATCTTTTGTTGTGATCATGAAGGAGTTCAACCAGATCTCATGATTCTTGGAAAATCTTTAGGTGGTGGAATATTTCCTGTTTCTGCTGTGATTGGAAGTAGAGAAGTTTTGTCAGTTTTTACTCCAGGTTCTCATGGTAGTACTTTTGGAGGAAATCCCTTGGCCTGTCATATCGCAAGAGATGTTCTCCGTTATATAATCGAGGAGAAACCTGAGGATCGTGCCATGTATCTAGGACAGAAGATGTTAAAGGCACTGTGCTCGATTGCTGATATTCCTAATTCAGAGAACTCTTGCTCTGATAAAGGTCAGAAAATCAAATCAAAGTATATAAGAGGAATAAGAGGCCGTGGATTGTTGATAGGTGTTGATATTGATCCAGCATTTGGATCCGCTAAAAATTTCTGTAAAAAATTAATGCATGAAGGGATTCTAAGTAAGGATACGCGCTCTCAAACTATTCGTTTTGCTCCTCCGATAACTATTGAAGAGAGTGATCTAGATTGGGCTATTGAGAAGGTTTGTAAGGTGTTTTTAAGCTAAGGCCGCCCCTTTATCCATAAAACATAGTTAATTCAATGTGTTGTGTTTCGATAATAACACAGGAGTAGCTCATAAAATATCGATGTTAAATCTAACCTAGATCTACAATCTCGCCGATAGTTTAACTTAGTAAATTGATCTGGCTTAGAACTATAAAGAGATTTTCTTAGTCTTTCTCTGTGAGGGTATAGATGAATCGAGTTTTAGTAATTGATGACTCAGAAGAGTTTCGTGAAATGTTAGCAGAAACCCTTGCAGATGCTGGATATGAGGTTAAGGCTGTATCTGGTCCAGATGAAGCTGGGCAGGTCTGTAACTTCGGTGACTTTACAATGATTCTTTGCGATATTGTGATGCCGATTGATGAGGAGTTTGAATTAATGGGAGATTCCGAGTCTGCTATGGTCGGAGTTCATACTATCAGCAAATTAAGCAAGGAGTTTCCTGGCGTTCCTGTTATCGCAATGAGCGGTAAATTAGATGGCATAAATCTAGGAGCGATATCCAACTTCGGAGCCTTTGCGGCACTTCCAAAACCATTCTCTAGAGATCAACTCTTATCTCTTGTTGAGAGAGTTCATGGGATCTATGACGACGCAGAGTCAGGTGTATGATTTTTTACCGATAGAATTGAAGATCAGTCTTTCGATATTAAAAATTTATAAAGCTTCAGCTACAATTTCAGCGATATCCTGGACTGAAAGTTCACCTTCCTTGCTAGATAACTTTACTCCATCCTCCATCATCTGAAGACAGAAAGGGCATCCTGTTGCTACTTTTGAAGCTCCAGTCTTTGATGCCTGGCCTATTCTCACTAGGTTTACTCGCTCTCCAACTTTCATGTCGTACCAATAATGTCCGCCACCAGCTCCGCAACACATCCCTTTAGACCGAGATTGTTCCATCTCTTCGATCTCAACTCCTGGGACGCTAGCTAAGGCCCTGCGAGGGGCTTCATATTCGTTGTTATATCTGCCCAAGTAGCATGGATCGTGAAAGGTATATTTCTGATCATTTGTTTTAGAGAGTTTTATCTGACCACTCCTAATCAATTCATCTATTAGTACCGTATGATGGATAAACCTAGGAGCAGGATTATCTCCATGAATTGATCCAAGTTGTGGATACTCATTCTTTAATGAATTAAAGCAATGCGGGCAGTTGCTAATTAAGTTAGAGAAATTAACACTCGAAAGAGTTGCTATATTTTCCTTGGCCAAAGTCTGAAATAGATTTTCATCTCCTATGCGACGAGCAGGATCGCCAGTACATTTTTCTGCTTTACCGAGCACTCCGAAGGATAACCCAGCGGCCTTCATGATCTTTACAAGAGCGCGAGCGATCTTTTGTTTTCTTGGATCAAATGCTGATAAGCATCCCACCCAATATAGATAATCAACAGTATCACCTGGTTTAAGCGGAGTTATATCTAAGTCTGCAAACCACTTCTCTCTGTCAGCAGCATCTCCAAATGGGTTTCCCTGATTCTCAATCCTTCTTAGAGTAGATTGAGCCTCAGCCGGAACTTCACCATGCATTAAGACCATATTTCTTCTATTCTCTACTATCTGGTCAACGTGATTAATTCCAACTGGGCATGCTTCAACGCACGCCATACATGTTGTGCAGGACCAAAATACATCTTGATTAATGATGTCTCCAGCAATTCGATCAGTTTCAGATCTAGCCAGTATTCCGACTGCATTCTGCACTAGTTGATTTTCTGAGCGAGTAGTTGGCTCTGAATATACTAAACCGCCATCTTTCTCTTCGAGTCCGATCCGTTTTAAAAATAAATCTTTCGTTAGATTTTGATCTAGCTCCTTTGCTGGCTTTGGAAGGAAGGATCGTGAATTTATCTTTCCCTCAGCGTGTAGTCCTAGCATATGATTTCTAGTATCTAAGATAAGCCATTTAGGAGAGAGAGGTTTTCCTGTTTTATAGGCAGGACAGACATCTTGGCATCGTCCACAGCTAGTACAGGCATCTAGATCTAAGCGTTGCTTCCAGTTGTAGTCTGAGATGTTTTCTATACCGAATTTTATTTCGTCGCTCTCTTCCATTAGTTTTTCGATATCTCCAGAAAATGGAAGAGCTCCAGCAGGGCGTAGTTTTCTGCGGAAAAATAGGTTAGCAGAGGCAGAAAAGATATGAAAAAATTTAGAGTATGGAAGTGCAGCTACGCATGCGAAGACGGTAATTGTATGGAACCACCAGGTAGCAAAGTGAATCTCACGGGCGATCGAGTTAGGAATACCCCAGAAAAACTTTGCAAATAATAAACCTATAGGAGAATAGATAGCCCATGGATCTTGCGTTGCATGAATACGTAATCCCTCTAGTACGAATCCTTGAATAACTAAAAGAGTTATTACACCAAGAAATAATCCATCAGATCGTGATTTGGTAAGGGATT
>CAZTER010000010.1:0-15470 GCA_964612045.1 uncultured Bdellovibrionales bacterium | reverse complement strand
CGGACCAAAATCGGTTGAAGAACTCCTAAAGTCTTTATGGAGTCAGAAAGCTCAGTAATTTCAGCCTGTTGGAACACTTGCCTAGGCTGCTTAGGATTAGGAAACACTGTTTCAATTAATACGTACTGAACTTCATTCTCTAGACCGCCGCCAGCAATAGGCAACTTATTGTAATTGCTAGATATTTCGATTACGTTATTTACTGGCTCTTCACTTTTTATCGCTTGATTTCCATCTACTACCGCTGGAGTCTCTTTTGCTACAGTTGGAGGGACAATAGAAACTGGAGGAGTAGAAATTAAGGCTGAGAGCCCCCTGCCTAATACAGATCTCTGATTTTTCTTATTCTTATCCATAGAATCCTTTAAATTGAAAGTTCCACGTGGAACAATTTATCCATTAGCTACGCTTTGCTGCGAGGCTCCATAGCATCGCTCGTTTAGCTCCTGAGCTAGCGCTCGATAAGCTACCGCTCCAGAGGAAACAGGATCGTAAGCACCGATAGGCAGTCCGTGACTTGGAGCCTCAGAGACTTTAATGCTTCTAGGAATCCTAGAGGTAAACATTAGCTGTCCAAAGAACGATTTGGCTTCTTGCTCTACCTGCATAGAAAGATTAGTTCTCGCATCATACATCGTTAAGAACACACCAAGAATCTTAAGGTCCGGATTGAATGTGCCCTGAACAAAGTTAATTGTGTTCATCAGTGCCGAAATTCCTTCCAACGCGTAGTATTCCGCCTGAAGAGGAATAACAACGCCATGGGCCGCACCAAGAGCATTCAGGGTTAACAAACCAGAGGAAGGAGGGCAGTCAATTAAGACATAGTCGTAATCTCTGTCTAACAGAGCCAGTCCTGTCTTAAGAATTAACTCGCGACCTGCTCTCTTGCCGATCTCAATCTCTAAAGAGACTAAATCTTTAGAAGAGGGGATAAGGTCCAGTCCTTCTATGCTTGTATTAGTAATAACCTGAGATAGAGAAACGTTCCCTAAAAAGAGATCGTATATATCCGCTCCCTCAGGAAGAAGTGAACCACCAACCCCACTAGTTGCACTACACTGAGGATCAAGATCTATTAAAAGAACTTTTTTTCCTACATGAGCTAACTCGTAGGCGAGACTTACGGAAGAAGTTGTTTTACCAACTCCACCTTTTTGATTTGAGAATGCTATGTTTATTGCCATGGGCCCCTTAGGTATCACAGATGTTCCACGTAGAACAATAAGAAAGTTAAAGTTAGTTAAAATAAATACAGAAGCAAACTACGAATACAAAAGAAGAAAATTTGAACTAGGCTTGAACTCTAAACTAGATTTCGAAATTTAAGAGGATATAAACGGCTTCGCAGATAAAATTACTGTCGAACGAATACATTAAAGCAGGTGATAGTCCCCTACAATGCTCTAACTAAATCAGAGATTGAAGATACAAGAGCCTCAATCTGCTTCTCTGAATGATCAAGAGAGATCATCATCCTCAATACTCCTGCACCAGAGCCAGGGGTCTTAGACATTAAAGCATCAACTAAAAATCCACGCTCAACTAGCTTACGCTGAATGAGAGAAACGCTTCTATAACTATCGAATCGCAATGCAATAATAGGAGAGGAGAGATCAGAGAGTGGAGATAGTCCACATCGTTTTAATAGATCAAACATCATCTCACATCTCTTGATTAGAGTACTCTTCTCTATTGTAAGGCCAGAAGAAAAGGAGATCGCTTCAGTAGCAGCTGCCGCAAGAGAACTAGGCAAAGGAGTATCGCTACGCAAGTTAGGGGAGCGTGCGACAATTAGTTCAATCAATGGAGATGGACCACCAATAAAACCACCGAAGGATCCAGTTGCTAAAGAGAGATCTCCAAACACTCCCAAAGGAGGAATCTCTATCAAGGCAGCAGCACCTTTCACTACCTGAGAACGTGAGAGTCCAATCAACCTAAAGGAACAATCAACAAACAGTGGAACTTGAAACTTAGATAAAAGTGAGGAGAGGGGATCTATATCAATCCATACTCCATCGAACATCCTAAGCTCTTCGACAAAACACAATCGACGCTTTACACCTCTAAGCTGCTCTAACTCATGTGAAACATTAACTCTGTTCAGCGGATCAAGATTAAGTAAGGTAGCATCTATTAAATGCGCAGCATCCGAGATAGGTGCTGTGATAAGTGAATCGCAGATTAGAGCATCTTTTTCTGACACTGTTGCAGCAACTAATGCCAATATCGCATGATTTTTACTGGGAAAAACTAGTGCTCTCTCAACATTCAATCGCTGTGCAATAAGGTCTTCTAAATGAGCATGCTCAGGAGATGAACCAGAAGAGATCCTAGAAGAACTATGCGCTACTCCTCGGCGCTCGATTGCACTCTGAGCTGCAGCAACTACTCGTGAATGTCGAGACAAACCAAGAATGTCAGCCGAAGTAAAGTCCAGTAAATGCTTTCCACCACGAAATATCGCCGAGTTATCGATCTGATAACATGGTATGAGATCTCGATCGCGATTATGCAATCGTCCATCCTTGAGCTCTTCTTTTATCTCCTCAATGAATGTGTAGATCAATCTATTACCAATTAAGTAAATGAAACTGGCGTGAGAACCCCTTACATTGTAAGACAATTACAGCTCATCGGATAGAGTGTCCGAGCGCTTCCCCAAAAACTATTAACAGGAGAATTAAAGATGCAAAGACTTAAGAAGTTATCTTTGGTTGCCCTCTTTTTATGTCTGTTTGTAGCTCCTCCGTTACAAGCCGAAACAGAAGAGATCGGTGGACAAAGCTCGATTGAAGGATTAACAAAACGAGAAATTATAAAGTTAACCCGCCTCAGCGCTAAGAAGAAACCGAAAAATAATTTAGCCAAGGTTTGTAAGAACGTTTCTAACTTGAATGGTCTTCTTCTTAAAGTTACAGCTGGAGGGCATATCAGTCGCAACGACCCACGCTATCCTGGATATAGTATTATATGTGCTAGCAAGTGTGTTCCATTCCCGGCAACTGTTTATCACTGTGACGGATCTGTAGCATTTAAGATCGGCTACTATGGAAAGTGGTCTGGTAATGGAAAGTCTAGGGGTTACTGCGGATCGGGTGGAGCAGGGATCTGTTACACATCCTCAGTTCGTAATAAATCTCGTCAGCTAAAATGCAACGGAGCTGGATACCTTGATGTTGATGGATCAAGAGGAAAAGCCTGTATGCGTTTCAACTTGAACTCCAGCAGAAATGGTGGAGTGTAATTTAGATCCTGCTATTTTAAAGGTTCGTCCTCGCTAGCACTAAGTATCTGACATTAAGCATTCTGAGTTATCCGTATCAGGAGTGTCTAGATTATCTGTGCAAGGGGACGAAGCCTTTAAAGATAAAGCTCTAACTTGCTACATTTCAAATATCCGCATCGCTTACTGTTCAAACCTTCCCTTAGATATTTTAGCCACTTAACTAATAGTGGTTTCTCTTACAATACACAGAAGAAAATCCTTCTCGTTAAACTCGCTTCTATTTCTTCAGCAATATCCAATAAAAGCCGACTAATAACTCATGCTTAATAAGATCGGTGTTCAGGTAATACACGGCGAAACTGACGCTTACTCCTTTAGCGGTAAACGCACGAGAAAGCAGACTGTTCTACTTCAAGTAGGAAAGCTATCTATATCCAAGAAAGCATTTCTTCTCGGTGCAGCACTTATCGTTTGTCAGTTTCTTGATGGACTCTTAACATACATGGGGCTTTCTCTGTTGGGTGTCTCAATGGAAGGGAATGCCTTCCTTCGAGAGCTCATGCACGCATACGGCATGGAACTCACCCTCTTTATGGTCAAAACCGCCGCTATATTATTAGCCTTAACTTTAATGTTTCATGCTCACACGCGTAGGTGGGTTAGGCCGATTATCGCTTTTCTAGTAATGGTATATGTCTGCTTAGCTGTAGTGCCTTGGATTATGGTGATCTCTGAAACACATAAGGAGAATAATGCAGTTGCTGAGATAATCTCTCCATCTCGCAAACAGTAACTCTACCTATAGCTTAGCTCTGTGTTGAAAGATTTATCAGTTAAAGCTTATACTGAATGAATGGTACAGTTATTAGATTCATCAGAACTTAAAAGCTCACTTGAAAGCGCTAAGGGTCGACTTGCGACTCTTAGGGGGTTTCTTTGACCTCGAACAGAAGACCCGTAGACTTGAAGAGTTAGAAGTAGCATCCCAAGCTCCAGACTTTTGGAGTTCACCTGAGAAAGCTCGTGAAGTTTTGCAGCAACGTTCTCAATGTGAACGTTCCGTAAACTCATACCCTGAAGTTGAAAAGCTTTATAACGATTCTCGTGCAGCACTCGAACTAGCTGAAGAGAGCAAAGATGACGAATTTTTAAAAGAAGCAGAGAAAACCCATAATGAATTAATGGTAGCTCTTGAGAAGCAGGAGTTCTACTGCAAGATGAGTGGTGAGTTTGATCATCACTCAGCAATCATTGAGATAAATAGCGGTGCTGGAGGAACAGAAGCTCAAGATTGGTCGAATATGCTTCTCCGCGTTTATACACGATGGGCAGAACGTAAGGGTTTCACCGTCGAGATGGCAGACCTTCAACAGGGAGACGTTGCCGGAATCAAAGGTGCAACTATTATGATCGAAGGCGAGTATGCTTATGGACATCTCCGTTCAGAACAGGGGGTTCATAGATTAGTTAGAATTTCTCCATTTGACTCGAATGCCCGTCGCCATACCTCTTTTGCATCAATAACTGTTACACCAAACTTTGGAGAGAATGTCCCAGTTGATGTTAATGAAGCTGATTTAAAGATAGACACATTTAAGTCAGGTGGTGCAGGTGGACAGCATGTTAACAAGACTGAATCTGCGGTCAGAATTACACATGCTCCAACTGGAATAATCGTGGCGTGTCAAACTGAGAGATCTCAACATAAGAACCGCGCGATGGCGATGAGTATCTTAAAATCTAAGTTATACGAGTTACAGAAGGAACAGCAGGCCGATAAGCTTGATGGAATTCGTGGGGAAAGAAAGAAGATAGAGTGGGGGAGTCAGATTAGATCTTACGTTATGCAACCATACCAAATGGTTAAAGATCTACGAACCGGCTTTGAAACATCCAACATATCAGGTGTAATGGATGGAGAGATTGATCCGATTATTGAAAGCTTTTTAATGAGCGATGCGAATGAGAGAGCTTCAGCAAACATCTCTGATATTGAATAAACAATTTGCCCTGTAAACAGCTTGAATTTAGCAAGAGGATGCTAAAGCTCTAAATTTTTTCAATAAGGAATTGAGCGAAACCCCTGTTAGGATTACTCCTCGATAGTAATCACTATTAAGCGGAAACTCTATTAAACTAACTGACTCTGAAGAGAAGAGTTCCTTTATTACAGAACAGATTTCACCATCAGGATTGCTCTCTGGTTTAACAAAGATAGCCAATTCTCCAGATGAGAGAATCTTTATTCCAGAGATGTTATTTGAACGCGCAATTCTAACTCCTAGTTTTACCTTTCCACTAATCTCGGTAATCGAGAGTAAACCAGATGAAGATTGGGCTGATTCAACTCCATCTTTAAAACCGAAGATTAAGATCTCTTCACACCTAATAAGTGCATTACAAAATGATGTACCGAATGAGTTCTTTAAAGCCTCATATGAGACAGCGGCTCTTATATTAGAATAGGCTCTATCAACTACATTAAATAACCATGTAGGAAGAGAGAGACGTGGTTTGTTACTATCAAGAAACTGATCAAATATCTCTAAAGCTTCATAGATGGGAGAGGTGATAGAAACTAACTCTTGTGGTATGCCGATCTGATTAATATCAGATTCTGAAAATCCAGAATCTCTTAATATTTTTCGATCCATCTCAAGCTCTTTACCTCCTACGCTAAACTTAGCGGGAGCACTAATTCTACTAATCGCGCAGAAGATCGGATCTTCAATAACCTTCCCAATCTCACCATCTGAAATCATCCTCATCCAGCGTTGAGCAACAGATCTATTCTTTAAACCAGATCCTTCCAATAGACCTGCCAACTCACCTGCTTTTTCTCGAATTTTCGAAGACTCCTTGGCGTAAACAGCTAGATCTCGTCTTAATTTAACAAGATAAGAGCGGACTCCATCTTGAGTTCCATGCCTAGTAATTAGGCCCTTTAATCGATTACGCTCCGGCATGTTGGGAGAAAGAGGACTATCCTCAACTACTATCTCACCATATCTCCTTTGAACATCAAGCGGCGCTCTTCTTAGATTAGAAATGTGAACAGCTGCAAACTCACGCAAAAAACCAGAATCTAAATATTGATTACCTCCGGTCTCAGCTCCACCTTTATTAGCAACAGCTAATACCTTTGCTACGATTGCTTGTGGATGAGCGCCGTAGAAATTCGAGCTGAACTCCAAAACTGCCTTAACTGTTTGAACTAAAAGTTGATTAAGCCCCTGCTCAGAATCTGGACAACATAGATTGCTGAATAGAGACTGCGAAAGTGCTCCAAGAGCATCATGTACCTTTGCAATCACACTGAGCGATTTCGTAAAATCAGCGAGAGTGACTTGAGAAGGCATTAATCCAGAAAGTGAGGAGAGATCTAATGCTGAGCTAGCAACGGAACTTGTCGCACTAGTTAGAAAGTGTCTACGTGATAATTCTAAACTCATTTTGAGTAAGTAGATAGGTATTACTAAGCACGGATCTATTCTAGGAGAATACGCTCGTTATAATGAAATATCGAGAAAAACTTTAAGATCATCCCTTACTCAGGGAGAAATCCTCACCTTTAAGCTCCATATTATAAGGCTCAACTATTACGGACCTAGACTCAGAGGCCTCAACTACACCGGCATGTATTGCTGAGTATCCGATTGATTTTGCAATATCCACAACACGAGAAGCTTCATCAACACTTCTTACAAAGACTGCCATTCCTACACCGTAATTAAAGATTGAGACCATATCTCCATCCTTAACCCCTTTTGCGTCTCGTGCCATTGTAAAGACAGGTTGCGGCGGAAGTGTGTTTTTAATTCTGTAGCGCAGAGCCTTACTTGGACGCATTATTTTTTGCCAACCATGTCCAGTAATATTCTCGACATTTGTTAAATTAACACCACCTAGAAGTAGTTTTTGAATCAAAGGAGTATAGAGAACTGATGGGGCATTCATTCCCTCCCAGAACATCTTTCCATCGCTCATCTTAGTTCGATATCCCTGTGGAAGCTTTTCAGCGATAGCACGTAATGGAGTAAATCCATTTTCATGCGGACCAGAGCTAGCAATAAAAACGATCTGATCTCCAGCTGAGATCTTAGATGAATCAACCGGAGCAACTCCTGGAGGAACGACTCCAAAAAGGGCACCAGCAATATCTAAACGATCTGCAATAATTTTAGTTCTTAACTCAGGAGTCTCTCCTGAAAAATAAACACATCCGACTTGTCGACATCCTTCGACAAATCCATCTAAAAATCCGGACATAAATTCAGGAGTAAAAACTCGCTCGGGAGTACTCGAAGGAAGATACAAACCTAAAAGGATCGGTTGCATTCCTGAAGATGCAGCATCATTAGTCATCACAGAAACAGTTTTAATACCGATGTTAAACCAGAATTTTAGTAGTTCATCATGAGATAGATCCTCCGGACGAGCATCATCTGCTGTACCAAGTCCCTCTGGTAATAGGGTTACATAGAGAGATTCGCTGTTTAACTTTAAGAAAGGTTTTAAATCTAAAGCAAAAACATTCGCACTGGCTCCTAACCTCTCATCAGGAACAAAACCAAACTTCTCTGCAAAACGGAGAGTTCTCTTGGAAGCTTCAATAAAAGCCCCCTTAGCTCGGTCAAGAACGTTGTAATCTACCTGATTGAATTTGGAAGAATTGCTCATTTGATGATCAATAGCGCGGTTCTATTCTCACTTCAAGCAGGGCGCACACCTAAGTAACGGTATAGAAACCAACGAAAAATGGCTAATGGAATACCAACTATATAACGTTGTGACATCCGATACGGATTACTAATCAACCGGCCTAACCATTCCAGGCCATTATCGGTCATAAATCTGGGGGCTCTAAAGCGAAATCCAGTATAAAACTCGAAACATGCTCCGACCGGTAGAATTATCTTCGTGTTTAATTCCTTCATGTTTTGGTCTATCCAAAGCTCCTGCACCGGAGAACCAAATCCTATAAATAATAGGTCACAGCCAAATTTCCTAATCTGATCGATCACACCGATTGAATCGTGGCTATTCAAAGATAATTCATTAAGAACTAACCCATCTATTCTTAGGGTAGGGAATCTATCTTTCAAGACTATTTTAAGAGATTTTAAAACTTGGCTATGTGGAAGGATAAAGAAGACGGAATTCTGTCCTTTCTCTAAAAATCCTAAGATAGGATCAATAATATCTGGCCAAGTAACTCGGTTAGCTCGCGTTAGGTGGATTCCTTGAAACTTAGCCAGTAACCAAACTCCAAATCCATCACAGAACATATTGTCTGACCTAGATAACACCTCTCGCAACTTACTATTATGCCACGCTAGGTTTAACGTATGAAGGTTAACATAATAGAAGACCTGTGATTGAGTACCAGCTATAGAACGAACGACTTGATCGACTAGTTCGTTCTTTGTGAAAAAATTTATAGCTAGCCCGTTTACCGAGCCTTTAATTGGAAACATATCCAGCCATCAATACTAAAAATAGGCTGGAGTATAAAGGTTTGTTTTTATTCCCAATTATCCCAAGAATTACTAACTATTTTAATTCTCCCAGGAAACTCGCTATTCAAGGAATCAAACTTATCTGAAGATACGCTTGGTAATACAACTAGATTGCCAATTCCCCCTGACTTCATCACACATTCAACACTATGAGGGTGATCATCTAGAGCTAAGATACGAGCACGATTACGATCTCCTAATATAGGATCCCAGAACTGCGGATCCGATTTTGAATACTCTGTATCGCCCCAACAAAACATACGATCTCGCGGGATAAATTGAGTTAGCCCGGATTGTTCAATAAACAACTCCGCTAAAATTTGTGGAGATCCAGTGCAAACAACCATCTCTGTTCCAATAGCTGCAATATCTTCAAGTAAAGCCTTGGTACCCGGCATTACTTCACTACGATACTCTAAGGAGTTCTTATTCAAACCACCGATAAACTTAAAGTAAGCCTCTCTGAATTCAAGATTTTCACCGGAGAAGTGACTCTTATTTAAGACTAAAGCAGCTACTCCATCTAAAATATCAGAATATGCCTTTCCACGAAGCTCAGAATATCTCTGTTCAACTTGAATGATATCCGCACCAGAATGTTGCGATGATACAAATCTAAGAAGTAATAGACGATGAAGTTCTTTAGTAAAGGTAAGGGTTTGATCTAAGTCACAAACTGCTAACTCTGCATTTGCTATTAGCTCTTTTCTTGGAAGTGAGAGATCAAGAAAAGGAGATGCCTGTCCAGTACTTAGGGCTGAACTATTTACAGGAAGAGGCGCTTGATTGATCACAGCTCAATCTCCATCATGTCTTCAGCAATAATAAACTGTCCACTAAATCCTCTAGTTTTAGCTGCTCCTTGCAACACAGTAAGATCTAAGGCTCTATAAAGATGAGAGAGATAGATCTTCTTACACTTGGATTTAACAGCCAATGCAACTATCTCCTCATCAGTTAAATGACCTGAATCAATCACCGATATATCTGATCCTGAGAGAAAATTAATCTCTTCTTGATGGAAACTTGAATCACCAGTTAGAGCTACAGTTTTTCCATTTATAATAAATTTAACTCCTCGATTGCCTGCTGGAGGAAGGTCGCTCACTGATATTTTAATATTACCGATCTGAAAGCTATCACCACGGATTTCATGAGTTTCAACTTCAAAGCTATCCTTCAATAACTCATCAGGTCCAAAGGCTGCGATTAAACGCATAACCTGCACTCTCGTTCCAAGAGGGCCATAAATCTTTAATTTCTTACTTCGAGCATCTGTTCGTGACCAGCATGCAGCTTGAAGATATGGAATTAGATCTCCAACATGGTCAGGATGAAAATGAGAAAGGACTATATGCTCAAGGTCATCTTGCTTTAATCCACACTGAACTAAGCGTAGCGATATTCCACGACCTATATCGAAAAGAAATCGATCTTTGCCTGACTCTACTAATACAGAGGAAGCCATTCGCTCTGGCTCTAACTGGCATGTACCACAACCTAAAATTATTAATCGATCCCTCATCCAAGATCTCCTTCTTATAAATCCAACTCTTTATGCACATTCAAGAGCGCTTTCGATAACATCTCTGAATACTCAGCTAACCGCTCCTTTGAATCAGCCTCCACACGAGAAACTAAAACAGGTTGAGTATTCGATGCTCGCAATAAGATCCAACCATTAGGTAAAGAAACACGTACTCCATCCAGTAAATTACAATTATAGGAAGAGAAGTGTTCCCTAACTTTATCTACTACTTTAAACTTCAAAGAGTCAGTGGAATCAAATCGCTCTTCCTTAGTCGAGTACATTACGGGAATATTCACTCTTAGCGTTGAACATACATCATTAAGATTAGATAAGATCTCAATAAACCGTGCTGTATCGTACACGGCGCAATCGAAACCATAGAACCTGTCTCCATAACAGATATGTCCACTTAACTCGCCGGACAAATCAGCCTTCAACTCTTTTAATCTCGCTTTGATAGAAGAATGTCCGCTCTTAGACATAACAACATTTGCTCCACGAGCTCGAAGGTCATCAAAAAATACCTGAGAGCACTTAACATCTCCAATAATTGTAGCTCCTGGGGACTTCTCCAATAATGCTCTTCCTAGAACTAAGAGGAGGTGGTCTCCAGCAAAAGGAGCACCAGTTTCATCAAGGACAACTATTCTATCTCCATCACCATCCCATCCGATTCCACAATCAGCTTTATTTTTGCTTATCTCTGCAGAAAGGATCTCTATGTTCTCTGGTAGAGTAGGATCAGGATGATGGTTAGGAAATGTTCCATCTGGTTCACAGAATAACTCAATAACATCAACACCGATCTTTTTTAGAACTGGAACTCCTAGAAGCCCAGCAACACCATTTCCAGCATCAACAACAACCCTACATCTCTTCGATCCGATATTAGGCTTAATCTGTTCAACTATCTCATCAATATAATATGGAAGCGCGTCGAAATTTTCGGTAATTCCTAATTCATTTTTCGAAATAGACCCTTCTTTTTCGAATTTTTCACAGTAGTCTTTAAGCTTCTGAATTAGAGCCGCAGGCATTGGATCATTACCAACACAGATCTTAAATCCATTATTATCTGCAGGATTGTGACTTCCTGTAATCTGAATTCCACCATCAGCTCCGACATGCTGAATAGACCAATACACAGCAGAGGTTGGGACCATTCCAATTGAGACAACATTAAAACCCTGAGCATTAATTCCACGAACTAAATATTCTGAGTAACTTTTAGAGGTCGGCCTACAGTCATAACCAACAACAAACTTTGCTTCTTTCTTTACTCCTAGATCCCTCATTAAGTTTGCGTAAGAGGCCCCTAATATATATGCGAATTGATCAGTGAGATCTGACCCAATAACTCCACGCACATCGTATTCACGAAAGACATAGGGCTTAATGACTGAAGAGTTCACTTAGTAGGCTCCTTTCTATAACTAGTTAAGTTTTGATTAGACTTTGATGATTCCGGAAACTGACTATTTACTCAATAGTTAACAAGGTTTTCTTAAGGGAAAATTCATCTATTAAAATCTCTCAAATTAATGTGAATTCACTACAATTTAAGGACTAATTTCATAATTCAATGATTTATTAGTTCTTTGTTAAATCACCCAAAAACTGAAGATTTAGAGTAAATGATCCTGTATCGTGCGGGTCCATTTTTATGGAGCTACTAAACAGATCGACGAGCACTACTACTTCACAATCGCCTGATTTAGGTCATCCACTCCCCGTTTTAGATCAATTAAGTACTCATCATACAGCAGCAGATGTTTTATCTAAAATTGCAAGAGAAGAGGTGCCCGCAATTATTCTTATTGGTGGCAGCCGAGCTGAATTTAATCATATACAAAGTTTATTAAAAGAGTCTAAAGATTCACGATCGGCATTCTATGAGTGTTGTTCAGAGAATGAAGTAGGAGAGATTCCAGATAGATCTTCTACTGTGTTCGCAGCTAGAACTAACTCTGGTACATTCGATGTAATAAAGCTTGGGGAAATTCTTCACTGTCTAGATCGGCCAGCGATACGTGGTAGATTAATATTCGTTGGATCTCCTGATAATCTTCCTTTTGCTTTTGAAGCAGTAAAGAGTCAATTACCGCACTTTCCAGTTGGAGCTTTGATTGTAGGTTCTGATTATCGTCTGTCTTCCAAATCTCTATTTTCAATTCCATCATTAGATAAGGGATTATTTTGCACACTTCCATCTCAGTTAGGAGATCATAAGCTATTAGAGGCAATTAGTGATATATCAACGACTTCTCGCTCTAAATCTGCATTATCAGCAGCAAAATTACTCCAACCGGTAGAACTGCATGATACAGGATACCCAGTGCCTCATGCAGTTTATAGCTGCCTTGAGAAGGTACTAATTCCACAGTCAGCACAGGAGTCCCTTCCAATATTACTAAGAGGTGGATGTGGCATAGTTACATTTATGCCGAAGGCAAGACCGATCTCTCCTGATATTGACTTTACCTCATTACTTTCAGTGCAACATTTCACAAAGTTTATCGACCTGATGCGAAAAGTGGCCCAGGGTGGTGAGTTTGAAGTTCGAGGTTGTCCATTATCAACGAACTCCTCCAGGTCAACGTATGTAAAGGGCAAGGTGGTTGTTGTAGATCATCAAGCAGAAGTTAGTCTTGATGCTGTGGCTGTTCGTCGAGTATTTGATGTTTTTGCTTATGAATTTAAGTATGACAAGGTAGTTCACAGATATCATCATATAGCCAAGCTAGACTCCGGAAATGAAATCGGTGTCGTCGCTCCAGAACTTACCTTAGTTGAAAAGCTTGTTGCGGGTAGAGGTAAGGAGCTTGATAAGTTTGATATTCTTGATGCTACAGGAATACTAGCTAATCAAGAACTTGAACTTTGCTTAATTCAGAGGATAATTGAGCGACAAAGGTTTGATAGTAGAATTGATTCAGTTAATGCATTAACTCCATTAACAGAAGATTTTGGTAGTGAACTTTTCCGGATGGGCGTTCTAAGAGGTGCCGATCTTCTCGCTATTATTAAGCGAAAAGTAAATGAACAACTTAATGCTGATGGCAATGAAGATTCTCAAATCACAAGAGAACGAAAGATTGCAAGGATCTTAACTCCTCATGTTTTAAAGCGTATCGGATTGGTCAACAAACTCTTAATGGGGCTCTATAAAGTTCTTGCAGAGAAAGATTTAGTTGATAATCGACTAACACCAGCAGCTTCACCAGAAGAGCTTTGGAGCAGAGATAAGATAATAAGTGGGGTTCATAATCTTGAGCAATTTTTATACTCGTATGTAGAGCACCAACTCTTTAAAAGAGATGTTTATGTGCATAGGAATTCTCGCTCATATGATCGCGCTACGGAATCCGGTTTCTGGGAGAAGAAAGGTAATTTCTATAAGATACAAACTCCAGTAGAAGCATAAATATCTTGCACGAGAAGCAAAAAGATACCGCATAGCATTCTAATGCAAAGCATGGTTAAAAGCGTGTAAGGGATCATGCTAAAATCAAACATTAGTGAATATATAAAAATTACCGTAGCAATCACTCTAGTTATTGTTTCATCAAATAGCTTTGGGAGACTCATTAATGGGGCGGTGCTGTATGAGTGGTGTATATTTGCCCTTATTGGAGGAGTAATTGCACTCCCAGAGATTGCAGGGATCCTGCGTAAAGAATGGAGTACTAAGCTTATTCTACTTCTTCCTATATTAGTCGCTCTCTTTTCAATTTGCTCATCTTACTATCAATTTCTATCTTTCGTTGCCTCACTGAAGATCTGGTGTGTGTTGTGTGCATCACTAATATTCTGGAACGTTAAACTAATTGATAGTCCAGCTAGAATTCTGGCATTACTATCGGCATTGCTAACAATAACATCCTTGTCTCTGCTGGATTCAAACTCGATTGCTAATAAACAATCCTTCTCAAATATGGATCAGTATCTGTTTAGGGGATGGTCTATTCATGAAAATATCATGGCTTTGGAGCTCGGGCTTTTTATCCTTCTCTCTATGATCTGCTTTTTGACAGCGAAAGCTTCAAGAGAGAGAAATCTTTCGCTTCTCTATACAGTATTAGCTGCTCTGTTCTACTTTTCAACGAGTGGATTAACCTCTCAAGTAGCTCTGCTAGCCGCATTTCTATATATCGCGTTGTATAATCGAAAGGGCTTACAGTTAATCTTATCTAATCTAGTAATCTGCACTGTATTGATAACACCATTTATAGTTGGATATGGAATCCCAAATCAGATTTTTGGTTTAGACATTACATTTACTGGACGGTCAAAGTTGTGGGGCGATGTTATTAACACAGCATTGCACTCACAGTGGGGAATCGGTTGGTGGAACTACACTACAAGGTTTAATGATTGGCGAGCTCATACCCATAACGATCTTCTCGAACTATGGGTTGCCTCTGGATATATCGGATTAGTCGCAATCCTGATCGGCGGAGCCGCATTAATAAATTTATTAAGCAGATTACGAGGAGACCTAGTTCGATCTACTTACGGTGGTCTAATAATTTATATATTAATATGTGGAATAACTGAGGTCCCACTCACCTCTGCTGGCTTTGGATTATTTTGCTTATACTTAACAACCTTACAAGCAGACAGAATTAAGGCTTAGGCTGCTTCAGCTTGAGGAGCTTGGCCAACAGAAACAGACGGAGTCCAAAAGCTAAGATTTACCGAAAAGGGGGCATTTCCTATTCCGCTGAGTCTAGCTAATTTTTTGACCTCTACTGCAGTAGTATGAAGATTAGTTAATTCAACTTCTCTGGCTCCTACAAGAGATGGATTAGATATCATATCCAATACGCGACAAACGAGATATCGATCTTGGTTATTCCAAAATCCGCTACCTGACTCTCTTTTTAGATGAACAACGATACAAGCTCCATCCGGTGAAACTGAATATCCGTCATGTGTACCATCTAGATTATCCTCCAGCTTATTTACAACACTCTGCATGTTATAAAATCCTGCCAAAGAACTAGAACGTAAGAGAACATATGGCGCATTTACATGTCCTTCTCGACCAACAAATACTGCGGAAACATCACCTTCACCTGAAAACTTAAGATCTGTCCAAATAGATAACAGGTAGCCATGAGGAAGACGCGTAAGCTCTCTAAGATCATCTACTGTTGGTTTTGCAACATGAAACGAAGCTAATGTT
>CAZTER010000009.1:0-15798 GCA_964612045.1 uncultured Bdellovibrionales bacterium | reverse complement strand
ATTTGATAACAAACCCCTGTAATTACATATATTTAATAACAAAGACTCTATGTAATCGAACATTCTTTTCTAAAAGAGACCAAAATGATTCCCTCTTTTCATCTAAATCAACAGAGTCTAAAACCTACTTAGGTAGTAGCTGGGTTTAAGATCATAGCTGTGAAAGCCGATCTTACCCTTAGGACAATGAAACAAAGGAGGTTTTGCCTTCATAGGTCATTCCGTTCTCTTACTAAATGCTAGCTTCGAGCCTCTTAAGGTAATCTCATGGCAAAGAGCTGTTACCATGTTCTTCCTTGGAAAAGTTGAAGTAGTTGAAGAGTATGATCATAACATACGCTCTGTCTCTGTTATCATTAAAGCCCCTGCTGTAGTTAGACTTCTAAAGTTTGTAAGGATGGGACGTAGGACGCCTCCTCTTAGTAGAGCAAATATCCTCGCAAGAGATGGGCTACAATGTCAGTACTGTTCAGTAATCCTATCCTCAAAGGAAGCGACCCTTGATCATGTGGTTCCTAGGAGCCAGGGGGGCAAGACAACTTGGGAGAATGTGGTATGCTCTTGCGGCCCATGCAATCGTCGTAAGGGTGGTCAAACACCGGCAGAAGCACGCATGTTGTTACTGAAAAAACCGGCACGACCTGAATGGTTACCGATTCTTAATGTGAGACTCCGTGGAGAATTCCCACAGTCATGGCACAATTTCCTTGCCTCCTACTCCAGATAGAGAGGGCGTAGCCTCATATCTAAACAAAATATGTAAAGATCGTCCAATTGCACCACTAATTACAGCTCTTGGAGTTGATGCCAACACTCATTTAGTAGGTGGAGCTCTTAGAGATCTCTTTATTGGAGAAACACCTCAGGACTTTGATCTCGCAGTTTCATTAGCTCCAGAATTAATAATCTCAAGATTAAATTCTTCAGGGATAAAGACAATAGATGTCAGCGCAAAACATGGAACTGTTATTGCAGTTATCGATGAGCAGAATATTGAGATCACTTCTTTTCAAGCTCATGTTCAAAATACAGCAGAAGCGCTTCGCATAGAAGATGATTTAGGGGCGAGAGATTTTACTATCAACGCCATAGCCTACAATCCACATACATATCTAATCATAGATAGTAATGGTGGATTAGAAGATATTAAAGAACGAAAATTAAAATGTGTCGGAGATCCAGTAGCAAGATTTCAAGAAGATCCATTAAGAATTTTAAGAATGATCCGCTTTGGCCCAGCAAGTAACTTTATTGTTGATCAAGAGACATGGAAGGCGGCGAAATCACTTATAAAGTTATTATCAAATATTAGCGTTGAAAGAATCCGTAGCGAACTGGATAGAATTCTACTCTCCGTCAATGTAACAGAGGCACTGCGAGCACTCTTAGATATTGGAGCATTTGAGATCATACTTCCAGAGATACTACCTTCCGTTGGAATTGAGCAAAACGAGTTTCATTATGAAGATGTATTTAGTCATACAGTTACCGTTACAGGACGGACCCCTAAAGAGAGATTGCTAAGATGGATTGCGATCTTTCATGATCTTGGAAAACCCGCGACACTCTCAGTTGATGAAGACGGAAGACGACATTTTTATGGGCATGAAAAGATTAGCGAACAGCTTGCCAAAACAGCAACTGAGAGATTGAAATTTTCTCACTCTGATAGAGATACAATCTGCAACGTAGTTCGAGAACATATGCGTCCGATAGACTGTGGACTCCCAGGAGTTAGACGTATTATGAGAGATTTGGGTGAAAACTATCCATTATGGAGAACATTCAAAGTTGCTGATGCTCCTCCTGTTATGGAAGAGCAAGAGTGGCTCGACATGCTGACTAGGTTCGATGGCATGATTGAGTCAGAACGACAAAGGTTAGCAGGAGCACCATATGGCAAGTTAGCTCTTAATGGCGAGGATCTTAAACTTTTAGGATTTAAGCCAGGACCAGAAATGGGCAAAATGTTAAAATTTCTTGAAGAGATGGTTATTGAAGATCCAGAGAAGAACAACAAAGAAATTCTGACTAAGATTATTGAAGAGAGATTTTCTACAAAATGAAATGGAATCCAAAGAACATTAAGATTAAAATTATTGGACTACTCCTCGGGATAATTTTTCTTGCGTTATTTTTCTATGGTCAAAAACCAGACTTAAAAAGTGAAGAACAGAAGCAGTTTGAATATTTTGTTAGAGCTATTGAATCGATCGACAGAAGCTCCATTGAAACAAATCCATCTTTTCCGCAGATAAAACTTTCATTAAACCTTATTCAACCTGGAGTTTCGCTAGCTCTTGCATCCAAGCAGGAGAGAAGCGATTCCATAAACAAAAAAATTCTTAGACTTATCCAAATGGCCAAAGAATCAGAGATATTCTCAGCTCCGAATTCTTCTGCGCCAGATCTGAAAATTACAATTGCGACCGAAAGTTTAATCTTTGACAGGTCGATTCGATACAAAGATATTCAAAACAATACTGCTGCGCAGAGCATGATAAAGCTCTTCCAGATGTATTCGCAGGGAATTATGCAAGGGGAACAAAATGGAATTAAATAAAATATCAGCGCTTGAACTTCTCACTTCATTTACGAAATCAGAAAGTCTATTAAAACATGCGCGCTCCGTCGAAGCTTGCATGCTTTGGTATGCCAATTACTTTAAAGTTCCAGCAGAAGAGCAGTTAGCTTGGAGCATCACAGGACTATTACATGATTTTGATTATGAACAACACCCTAGCGGAGAACCACCAGATGGTCACCCATACTGGGGAACAAAACACTTAAAAGAGCTTGGCTATCCCAATGAGATAATAACAGCGATATTAGGTCATGCAACATTTACTGGGGTTACTCGAGACTCTCTATTAGCTAAAACTCTATTTGCCGTTGATGAGCTTTCTGGGCTTGTAACTGCAAGCGTTTTAGTAAGGCCCGACAAAAACATTCATAACCTCGAAACTCGATCCGTTTTAAAAAAGATGAGAGACAAAGCCTTTGCTCGCGGATGCAATAGAGATGATATAAAGTTAGGCGCCGAAGAGCTTGGAATAGATCTAGAGAGTCATTGCTCAAATGTTATCTCTGCTCTAAGAGAGATATCTGAGGAGTTGGGGCTCGGATCTGCTGTCATATCAACAGAACAGAAAGCATCCTAATATAGAATACATATCACTGCTAATTTATATAGCATCAACTGCACAGGCAATTAAGCCTTCTATGCGCGAGCCCTTAGCTACCTCTGATTATACGACATTCACTAATCTAGGGATCTTGGTTCCTGGATTAAATACTGTAATAAACTTATTGGAACTTGTTACAGCAAACTCTGTACCTGATAAACGATTGATAACCTGAGTCTTTAACTCATCTTCTGATATCGCTGGAGCAACATCTACTGTTCCTCTCTTTTTTCCCTTTACTTGAATAACAACAGTAACAGACTCATCTACTAGCATCGCACTATCTGCTTGTGGCCAAGATTCATAGGCGAGACTCTTTTCGTATCCCAATCTCTGCCACAGCTCTTCAGTAATGTGAGGAGCAAGTGGGGAAAGTAGAAGCACAAAGTTAGTTACTGTAGATTTGGATAGAGGTTTACCGGATACATCATTAATAAATTCCATCAAACCAGAGATAGCTGTATTATATCGCAAGCCCTCAAGACTTGATGAGACTCGATCAATTGTCTTATGAAGCAATCGCTTAACTTCCAACGACTCCTCAGCCTCAGATATTAAGCTTGCTGGCTCTCCCGAAGTTGGATTGACAACCAAAGACCACGCTTTTCTTAGGAACCTATAAGTTCCAGTAATAGCCTTAGTATCCCAAGGTTTGGAAGCCTCCACAGGCCCCATGAACATAAGATAAAGTCTTAAGGTATCAGCACCATACTGATTAATAATATCAGTAGGATTGATAACATTCTTCAATGACTTGGACATCTTTGCGATAATTTTCTCAACAACTTCTTCACTTCCCACTTTTTTACAAACACCGGACTCATCCTCAATTACCTGATCAGCTGGAACTAAAACACCACGAGCATCACGGTAGGCATATGATTGAATCATCCCTTGATTAAATAGTCTCTTAAATGGCTCTACTGTGCTGACATAACCAAGATCAAATAAAACTTTATGCCAAAAGCGAGAATACAAGAGATGGAGAACTGCATGCTCTGCGCCCCCTACATATAAATCTACTGGCATCCAAGCTTTCTCTAACTCAGGAGACCAACCAGCTTCACTATTCTTTGGATCAATAAACCTTAAGTAATACCAACAAGAACCAGCCCACTGAGGCATAGTGTTTGTTTCTCTGATTCCTTTTTTACCAGTTACCGGATCTGTAACATTTAGCCATTCAGTAGCCTTCGCTAGAGGAGACTCACCACTTTCTGCTGGCTTGTAGTCAGTTACGCTTGGTAACATTAAAGGGAGATCAGATTCAGATAAACTGGAGGTAGTTCCGTCTTCCCAGTTAATAATAGGAATCGGCTCTCCCCAATATCGCTGTCTTGAAAAAACCCAATCTCGCAATCTGTATGTAACAACTTGATTACCAAGACCGCGAGAAGCCAACCAATTTGTAATTAATGAGGCTGCTTCAGTATTCGCAAGTCCTTTTAAATTAAGTCCACTTGAAAGAGCCTCTGGGTCCTCCAACATTTCGCCCTGCTCTATCCAACAGACTTCTCCAGCAACCACCTGCTGGAAGACTTCACTAGCTCTATCTGATGGAGCTAAAACTGGCTTAATTGGAAGATTATAAACCTTAGCAAAATCAAAATCTCTATCATCATGAGCTGGGACACCCATGACCACACCAGTTCCAAAGTTCATCAGAACATAGTCTGCTACATATAAAGGAACCTTTTCCCCATTAATGGGATTAATCAGATAGCTTCCGGTAAATTCACCAGTCTTCTTACGATTATCCATCTGGCGATCTTTGTCGCTAAGTCTACGAGCCTGATCTATATACCCTTCAACTTGAGTTTGATATGCCGCATGCGTGAGCGAAGGAATAAGTGGATGCTCAGGTGAAATTACAACAAAACTTACTCCACCTAGAGTATCAGGACGTGTTGTAAACGCTCTTAATTCAATGGGAGAATTATCAACTTTAAAGACAACTTCAGTACCAAAACGCTTTCCGATCCAATTTCTCTGCTGCTCTTTAATAGGCTCAGGCCAATCTAAGCCATCCAACTCAGAGATAAGTCTCTCAGCATATGCAGTAATACGCAGCATCCACTGCCGCATTGGCTTTCTTACTACTTCATGACTTCCTCTCTCTGAACGACCATCAATAACCTCTTCATTAGCAAGAACAGTTCCTAAAGCTGGGCACCAATTAACTAAAGCTTCATCTACATAAGCGAGTCTTTTTGAAGCTTGATACTCCTGAACAGCTATAGCCCCGGCACTCTGTATCTCTGTAGGAATTGGCAACTGATCAATTCGCTTAGCTTTTTGTTCAATCGGATCAAACCAAGAATTATACAACTTAAGGAAGATCCATTGTGTCCACTTATAGTAATCATCTGTACAGGTCGCTAGCTCACGATCCCAGTCATAAGATAGCCCTATTGCTCTCATCTGCTTTGTAAATGTAGCGCAGCTTTCAAATGTAATTTTTGATGGATGCTCTCCAGTATTAACAGCATGTTGCTCTGCTGGAAGTCCAAAGGCGTCATATCCCATAGGATGAAGAACTGAATATCCCTGCATGCGCTTAAAGCGTGAGTAGATATCTGTAGCTGTATATCCAAGCGGATGTCCTATATGTAGCCCAGCTCCTGATGGATATGGAAACATATCAAGAACATACAGTTTCTTCTCGCCTGGATATCTTGGGGTCTTAAAGATCCCTTGATTTAACCAAAATTCTTGCCACTTAGTCTCAATTGCTGCTGGATTATATTCAGTCACGTAACACCTCGAATATTCAGAAGCTAAAAAATAGCTTTTCAAGCTTGTGTTTGCAATCTTAGTGATATTGCTACCCGGGACCCTATTTTATAAGCCAATGAACTTGCATATCCGTGTAAATTCAGGTAGGTAGAATCGCTCAAAGTATTATTAGACCCCAGAATAATACCAGCCAGTATTTATAACTGCTTGGATAATTTTAGGTTTCTAGTAATCAATCTCTGGGATTGTAGCTCAGTTGGTTAGAGCGCTCGCCTGTCACGCGAGAGGTCGCGGGTTCGAGTCCCGTCAGTCCCGAATTTCCTAGTACAATTTCAATTAATATCATAAACGAAAAGATTTTTAACAATCACTCCGTTCTCAATTGAAAGTGGTATCAATCTAGCTGACCAGTAATATCGACTAATTTAAAATTAATTTTTTAAACTAGAATTCAATTCATAAAAATGAAGCGATATCTTAAAGAGATTAATTCAAACCTGATGCTTGAAAATATCCCAACCTACCACCATTATTAAAAACAAGAAGTTCCTTTGTTGGCCATACAGCGATAGGCTCAACCAATTTTGGCATTGAAGGAGGGTAAAGACCTGAGGGAAATGATAATGATAGGTCACCCAATTTCCATCGTGCAAATACTATCCTAGCCTAAACAAACAGATGTTTAATCTGAGAAAGAAAATGTACTCTTATTCGCTTCAGATCACTCAAACAAACTGTTCTCTTTCCTTTTCGTTTAGAAATGTATGTCAGATGAAAAGTTTGCTGTAATAACCTATTAATACCAATGACCGATCGCCCAGAACGTAGACGAAGTTTTTGCTCTCTCTTCTCTAGAGTCGCTATATGCCCAGCTAAAGAGCTATTCAGATAGTTTCTTAGATCTTGGTCGAAAACACCAAACGCATCCATCCATGCATCTGGTTCAAGTATAAATGTATGCGCAGATTGGCTCTCAGCCATTAAGCGCTCTGCGACTCTAGAGTATCCAGCAGAATTATGACAATCAGGAGTTAAGCAAGGTATTGAGCTCCTAAGCAATCGCTTCCATGTCTTAACTGTTTTGCCACTTTGAAACATCTTCCAACTTGATAATCCAGGATAATCTTCTACTGTCTCTACAAGATGATCCTTAACAGGGTTAATATACAAATAACTAAGCGCAAGGATAGTTCGTGTAAGAGTAAGAACGATAGGACTATCATAACCTTCACACCAAATAGTTCTTTTTCTTCTTCCGAGCAACCGATTGATCATATGAGCAGATTCTGTTTTAAAACATCTTACAAAACCACAGACATCATCTGGATTACTCACAACTATAACTAAATGAACATGATTTGCTGCAACGTGAAAAGCACAAATTCTGACTGGATGATTGTACTGAGCTCTTGCTAAACAGCTTTTAATTATTAAGTCACACAGTTTATTAGCGAGGAAGAACAATCCTTCTTCCATACTAAATGTGACAAAGAGAACAGAGTTGTGTGGGTGATATTTTAACAGTCTCATATTCTCTAGAAATCGAAAACTTTTAATTAAAGTTTCTTAATGAATAGATCTTTTATATTCACGATAGCTCCGCTACTAAAAAACATGTCGTTCATCCAAGAGTCGGACGCTTCATGATAGAAGCCCCGCTACTTTGATTCGTCATTTTTCTTGTAGCTCAGTCAATAAAAAATAATCAGGTAAAAATGCTCACCTCTCACCTAACTATTGTTTCTATCCTCGAATTTCGAATCTGCTTTAATTCATAACGGCGAATCCCATCTCCATTAGAGTCTATGGAGATCTCCCCAGAAACTCCTTGATAGTTCTGGATTCCATAAAGACATCGTCTAACACTAGAAGGATCAGGTCCACAATCTTTGATAGCCTTAGCCATTACATGAACTGCATCAAAAGCTTCGGCTGTCCAAATCCCCATTGGCAAACCTGCGGCACTAAATCTTGCTTTATATCGCTCCACAAAACCCTTCGTCGGTTCACTATCAATATCAAAGCGTGGAGATGAGAAATATAATCCCTCAAATAGTTCCTTATGCTCAGGAAAAGCAGTTAAGGAAGAGCCCATAAGTTCATTACCTCCTAAATAAGCTCGCACTCCTAGGTCTGCTAGCTGCTTTAATATAAGGATTGATACTTCTGGACTCTGGATGGAAAGATAAATAAAATCAGGATTAGCTCTCTTTATCCGTGAAATTATAGAGCGAAAATCTACTTCACCTTTCATATAGGATTCGTATCCTACAACCTTTCCTGTCTTATTAAACTCTCCTTTAAACTTCTCTGCGAGAGGAATCGCATAATCTGTTTCTTCATAAATTACTGCGGCTCGATGTGCATTTAATTTTGAACTGACAAAAGGAATTAAAACATCAATACCCTGAAGGCTCACAGCTGTAATACGAAATATGTTATCACCTTGGTTTGTCAACTTAGGCGAGGAAGTAATTGCAGCTAGCATCAAAGCTCCAGAGCGTTGAATTAGTGGAGCCATTGGTAGAGATTCTGGAGAACAATGCCCTCCGATAATCAATTTAATCTTTTCAGCATCTAAAAGATGTTGTGTAGCAGCTACTGCACCTCTGCTATCACCATGAGCGTCTTGGAAGACAAGATTCAGAGAAGCACCATTAATTCCACCAGCAGCATTTATCTCTTCCATTGCCAACTGAGCAGCTTCATAAGCTGCATATTTAGCATTAGGTCCACTCATAGGACCGACCCATCCAATCTTGATAGGATCTACCTCTGCTAAAACAGGAGAAATGAATGTAAGTGAGAGAAGAAAAGTTCTGATGTAAAACATAAAATATCTTTATCAATCAATAAGAAGATATTTAATCTCTTCTACCTCAACTTCTTGAACACCTTTTGGCGAGACAAATTGAATTACATCCCCTACTCTAGATCTTAACAATGCTGAAGCGAGTGGAGAGATCCAACTAATTCGCTTCTTAGATAAATCAGCTTCGTCAATTCCAACAATTGAATAAGTACGCGGCTCGTCATCTTCATTTCTTATTGTTACAGTGGCTCCAAATAAAACTCTATCTTTATCTTTTACAAGAAGCGGATCTATAACTTCAGCAACATCTAGCCGCTTCGCTAAAAAACGAATACGTTTATCAATTTCACGTAAACGTTTTTTCCCATAAAGATAATCACCATTTTCTGACCTATCACCATTCCCAGCAGCCCAAGAAACTACCTGCGTAACTTCTGGTCTAATTTTATTTTTAAGCTCAAAAAGCTCATCCTGTAGTCTCTTAAATCCAGCGGGTGTTATATAGTTTTTCCCACCTGGAACCTTTGGCTGAGGTTCTATAAAATCATCCGAATCGTTACTATCTTCATTCTTAAACGCCTTATTCATTGAAATTACCGCCTAACCTGACATTTTGCACAAAAATGTGTTCCTCTCTGACCAACCACAATCTTCTTAATTGTGGTGCCACATTTTAAACAAGCTTCCCCTGACCTTCCATATATTCTAGGAGAATATCCTCCTCCTTCTACTACACCATCACCAAAATCAGTTCCTTGTTTTTCTATAGCCTCGCTTAATATCGTCCGAATTGCGGCGAACAAAGATCTCCATTCACTATCTCGAATTTTTGTAGCAGGTCTTAAAGGATGTATTCCAGCACTCCACAAAGATTCATCAACATAGATATTTCCAAGCCCAGTTAATATTGATTGATTCAAAAGCAAGGGTTTAATTGCCCCTTTTCTCCCTCTATATAACTCTTGCAACTGCTCTTCGTTAAAGTCTGAATCTAAAGGCTCTCGACCTAAGCGCAGCAACACTCGTTGCGCAGCCTCATCAAAGTATACCCTCCCAAACTTCCTTGGATCATGGAACCTAATTGTTCTTCCATCTTTTAAATGAAGAATAACTCGATCGTGCTTCTCCGGTTTAAGTGCAGTCTTAAAAACATCGAGACTTCCACTCATTCTAAGATGAATGCAAAGCGGTTTAGATCTGTTCTGATTATCTATCAAAGAAAGACAGATGAATTTACCTCTTCTGGTTACATCAGATATAGTTGCGCCACGCAATCGACGCTTAACCTGTATAGGAGAGCATCCTACCAAGGTATTCCTCCATAGCACTGAGACATCTGTAACTTTTCCTCCACGAACTCTCTCGCGCAGGAATCGAACAGTTGATTCTACCTCTGGTAATTCAGGCATAATTTTTAAATTTAACTATATAGTTATTCGCCAAAAATATCTTTCAGCTTTCTAGTCTTCTCTTTATCTTCTTTAATCTCTTTTAATTTAGAATTAAAGAGAGACCAGAATAATGGCTGAGGTAGCCTCTCTCGAGACGCAGCAGCATCTACTGATGTTTTTCTCAGTTTCTCTACCGCTACTGCTAACGGAGATCTTCCCTCTCCGTCCTCGTTGTCATTGAGGTCAATCTCTATTGGATCTTGATCGCCTTCGGGCTTAGCCATGCTAACAACATAGCATGGAGACCCTCGATTGAACCATTTTTATTTAGCTAATGGTGCACGAATACTATAAGACAACTATCTTTAAAGAATTGTGTTAAATGCAGACTAAAACACTAGGATCTTAAAATTTATCGAAAGATCCCGATCTTTGACCTCTTAACTCATAAGAAGCTTTTTGAAGAACATTGGCTGAATGTCTTATTGGCTTTGTTACATCAAAAGACTCAACAAAATTAGTCGCGCTTGGAACGATTTCAGCTACCTTTGCTTTAAGGTCGAATCCTGACCACTCAGAATGCGGAGGTATCTGAGTTTTTTCTAATAAAGCATCTATTATTGGCTTACTTGATGGAGCCAAGTGTATAACCTCGGCATACATCCATCGAGCCACAGTTACAAATAGCAACATTTTTATACAGAGACGAATCATAACATCCTCCGCCTTTCCATGATGGTTCCTACCATCTTCTATTAATAGAGTTCGGCAGCATTGCCTTCGAGCCTTAGAATCTGAACCAAAAAAATATCTCTAAAACTCATGAGATAAACTGACTATTCGGTTTAAGATACAACAAAACATGCCCTTAAGATAATCCTTAATATAAGCATAACCTACTGATATCAAAGAATTTATTACTTTCAATTTGAAATGGTTACGGTGAAAACTTGCACTAAAATGACTATTAATAATTATGCCTAAATCTGTTCTATCAGTTGAGGCTACATGTATTACTTAAGAGAAAAATCTATCAACGATTAAACTTGCCTACTGAACACAGAATCAGATCTATAGGCTCTAAATACTCTTGATATTTAAGAAAGCTCTCACTCCAAGCAAACAGAGTTAGAATTAAGTAATCAGCAAAGTATAAGTGTTTAAGAATTATCTCTTAACAGTCACCAAACAGAGACCAAGTTCTATCAGGGATTTTAATCTCAGCTCACTTATGGAACACTATGTTGCTGAGACCTCTCTGAGAAAAAATTTATACAGAACATAAACTTAATATGAAAAGATTTTTTTCATCTAAAGCCTTCCAACAATTAATCGGCATATCCGTATCTCTAATTATTCTAGCTTGGCTTGCACAAGCTCTTGAGTGGCAAAAAGTTGGGGAGGCATTATCTTCTGTCTCTTTATGGCCTCTTATTCCAGCAGCACTAGCTTTGCTTTTTCATATGCTTATTCGCTCTTGGCGTTGGAGATACCTTCTTCCTAAAACCACAAATCCTGGTGAACAGAAGTTACTTTTTAATTCAATTATGGCCGGCAATCTAGCTACCTACATCTTACCTCTAAGGGCCGGAGAATTCGTACGCCCTTTCTTACTAACACGAAGATCCTCATATTCATTCCCTACAGCATTTGTATCCGTTGTAATTGAAAGATTCTTCGATCTTGTGACTGTTTTACTAACATTTGCCGTTTTACTATTATTTCTTCCAGATCTTCCTCCAGTTATCTATCAAGGAGCCAGTGCATTTGGCTTACTAGCTTTTTGTATATTCGTTGTTATCATCATGGGAACTTACTTCCCAGAACTCTGCCGAAAAATTGCTAACAGTGGCTCTCAATTACTTCCTAAAACAGTCGCCACCAAAATATTAAAGTTTAGCGAGCAAGTATTGGAAGGATTATCTGTTATTCGCGAACCTAAAAATCTAGTAATGGTTACATTTACGACTATTATTGTCTGGGCAAGTTGCATTACTTTATTTTACCTATTCTTCCTTTGCTTTCCTTTACAACCGACACTTGTCTCTGCTGTTTCTGTAACAATTATAACAGCACTAGCTGTTGCCGCTCCAAGCGCACCAGGCTTTATCGGAGTCTTTGAAGCTGCTTGTGTTGCAGCTCTGAAACCTTTCGATATTTCTTACGAAATGGCTTTTTCTTATGGACTTATTGCCCATGCACTACATTATGTTGTGTTAGTTGGATACGGCTTGTTCTTATCATTCTCTGGAACATTTAAGGTTTCAGAGATTCAACAAGCTACGGAAGTATCAACGGATCAGGTTTAATGTGTCTCTTAGGATTTCATTAGCAGCATTTAGTGTTTGAGAATTAGCCTGATATCCTCTCTGGAAGACAACCATATTTACAAACTCATTTGCGATATCAACTGTAGAACGTTCAAGCATTCCTCCACGAATGCTGCCTAGACCACTAACTCCTGGATTACCTATTACGAGGTCTCCTGCAGTTTCGCCAAGAATAAATGAGCCATCACCTGATCTCTGCAATCCATCCCTATTAGGGACATCGCCTAATTGAATTGTTCCTACCTGAACTCTTGAACCAGAACTTAATTGAGCAAATATTTTTCCATCAGGATCAAACTCATACCGTTGAATACTTCCCGATCCTTGACCATTCTGAGAGATACTTACGACCTGAGAGGTCGCACCATACTGTGTGAAGCTCCCTAAATTTATGGTGAAGTTACCTTGAGCAGCACCATCAGCAAAATTTGGTTGTGCTGTAATATTTAACCCAGCCCTACTCGCTTCAGCTATAGTTCCATCTGGCTGGAAGCTCATGGTGGTAGAACCTAGAAGAACCGGAACTCCTTCTGTTCCTCCATTTAAATCAGAGCCATTAATGTATGCTTGTGCAGTCCATGTAGATTGCCCTGTTTTTGTGAAGGCCATAGTGACATCCCTTGGCGTACCTAGAGAGTCATAAACTGTTAGGCTTGTTACATAGTGTGCTTGCTGCCCAAGGTCACTGAAAGATCCAGGACTTGCTGGAGCTGCTTTTGCTGCAAGACCAGAGCTCAAGTTTCCAATTAGACTTGCCTGGGAAGTTGCTACGCCACCGGTACTGAATGAACGCATATTAATCGTTCCCAAGGTAGTGGAAGTTCCTTGAAAACCTAAGATGGGCACGCCAGTTCCCGTGGAGAGTAATCCATCTTCACTTATGGTTAGATTTCCACCCCTTGTAAGACTTGGATTTTCAGCTGTTCCGGTTAATAAGAAGCCCCGTCCGTCAATAGCGACATCTAGCTCTCTCCCAGTAGCTTCAATTATTCCATCTTCAAATAACGTCCGGACTGTTGCTGTAGCTGCACCAGAACCAACTGGTGGTAAAGTATAACTTTGACGTCCATCTACTCCTTCAGAGAGTAATGCTTCAAACTCGATACGAGATCCCTTGAATCCATTTGTGTTCGAGTTTGATATGTTGTCACCAATAACAGCTATAGCTTGACCATGAGCTGTAAGCCCAGCTTGACTTGCATATAGCGCTGATTCGACTCGCATCTTACCCCCTCTTGGGTATAAATTTCCGCTTCAAGGAAGAATTAGCGATTAAATCACGGCAGAAACTGCCGAAATCCGCGCAAAACTCCCTCTACGGAAAAGAGATGCAATCACAATGCCAAATGATTTATTGCTATAGCTCTACAGCATAGAGAATCGAATTAAATATTAGATACCAATGAATAAAATTCATTAATTTTTACTTCAAAATTTATTTTATGAGTTAATGGCTGCGACAAAAGTATTGATAGTTTTTGTTCTAGATCTATTGCTCGCTTTAACTCTTCATCAGCTTGTCCACCAAATAAGAGAGCAGTCTTATCTTTTAATCGAGATATTAATTTTTTTACCTTCGCAATTCCTATCAGATGTTGCGGAGTAGCTACAACATGATCAAGTCGTGATATGGAGCTTAAGAGGTCTATTGCTGGTCGCCAGCCTGAGTTAAAAAGTTCTCTATTAAGAACTATATGTCCATCAGTAAGACTTCTTATCTCCTGTGAAAGTAGGTCTGAATCTGAAACTCCTTCTGAAAGAACAGTAAAAAAGGATGTCATAGTTCCTGTCTTATCGTTTCCTGCTAACTCGAGTAGCGCCGGCAACTGAATATATACATTAGGAGTTAATCCTCCCCTACTAATAGTCTCCCCACATACCAATCCCAAATCACGATACGCTCTTGCAATTCTAGTTAGAGAATCAACTAATAAAAGAACATTATCTCCATTAGATCTAAGCTTGGCTGCAATTTGGAATGTCAGTTCTGCAGCCTTAACTTTTCTCATCGGAGGCTCATCGCTAGTAGCAACCACGACAACGGACTTATTAATTGCATCTCCAAGAATTCTATCTAGGAAATCTCCGACCTCTCGTCCTCGCTCTCCAATAAGCCCAATTACGACACAATCGCATTGAGAATTCTTTGCTAGCATCCCTAGTAAAGTTGATTTGCCTATACCTGCTGGAGAATCGATACACAGTCGCTGACCGATTCCTAAAGGTAAAATTAGGTCTAAGGCTGCAACTCCACTTATAAAACGTTCCACAATAGGAGATCTTTCAAATGCAGAAGGAGCAGTAAAATTTAATTCATGAACAGTCCTATCAATTGAACTAACAGTTGAGCCTATTATTCTTTCTCCATTATATCTAAAAACACTTCCTTTTAGCTTGCCCTGAACTCTTAAATTAGAAGACCTCCCCAATAGCTCTACCCTAGCTCCCGGAGCAACATCTCTAATCTCTTGATCTGGAATAGCGATATAGTAACTAGATTCAAAACCTACTATTGTCGCAAAAATACGCTCATTAAAATCTCCGTAAATTACACACCGATCTCCAATCCTAGCAGCGGGAATACGAATAATTGCAGCTCCTCTTTTAACAGCATAAAGCTTTCCTACAATGGTTCCCCAACTAAGCTGCCTCTGTTTTGCTGAGATAGAAAATTGACCACTGATTCCCCCCATTGAGTAATCTCACTTTTAAATAGCCTTTTTACCTCTTCACTAAAATCTTCCTTTGAGAAGGAGATCTCTCCTTCCTCTGAATAAAATATAAGTTGCTCTATATTATTATTAATTTGAATTTCAATATTCTGAAGTTGAGAAATTGACTCCCTTAAAGGATTAGCAAATTGCTCGATTATGTTTGCTGGTCCTTCAATTTTCTTAATCTCTTTAATACCAAGCATTAAAAGTTGTCTTTTACACAGGGATATAAAATTATGATTATCGCTTACCAAATCCTGCATAAGATAATTCAAACTATTTCCTATAATCTCTGACCAGATCGAGGGAAGTGATCTAATAAAAACTGTATTAGCTTCAGCCAAAAAATTCGAATACGAAGAAAAAAGAGTAATATCTCTAAATGATTCGATACTACGACTCCGAAGATGTAATCTCTTCTTCAACCTCAAAGCCTTCTTAGCGAAAGATCTAATTCTTTCTCTATTACGATCTTCGTACATCTTAACCAAACTTGTTGAGATAGATTTATATTGCTCTAACGCCATTCGAATTGGCACAGGAGTGCCCTTGTCAGCTATCAAAGCCACTTTTGTAACTGTCACAATAAACCCTATCGAAAACTATTTTTTTAACTTCAATAGTAATCGA
>CAZTER010000008.1:0-16799 GCA_964612045.1 uncultured Bdellovibrionales bacterium | reverse complement strand
TGCTAACCAATAGCCGCAAATAAGCTAAAAGAACGATATCTTTAAATTATAGAAAGTCGTTATTATATAAGCAGACTCAGCTTGACTGTGGTATACAATCAACGGCTTCTCTCCATTTAGGACCGTATCTTCACTAATTACGACCTCTTTTACATCATGCTCCGATGGAACCTCGAACATGATATCAAGCATGACCTCTTCAATGATTGCACGTAGGCCACGAGCGCCGACTTTTCGCTCGAAAGCCTGTTTAGCGATCGCCCTAACAGCACCTTCTGCAAACCTTAATTGAACATTCTCAAACTCAAGAAGCTTCTTGTACTGTTTTACAAGCGCGTTCTTTGGTTCAACCATAATTCTCTCAAGGGCCGGAATATCCAACTCATCAAGGGTTGCAACAACAGATAATCTTCCGATGAACTCAGGAATCATTCCGAACTTTAGGAGATCTTCAGGTTGAACTTGGCGTAGCATCCCCTTCTGCTCAACGTTCTTAGATTTATTCTCGTCTTTCTTTACTCCGAATCCGATCTTTCTCTCACCAGTTCGTCGACGGATGATATCTTCTAAGCCAACGAATGCACCACCACAGATAAACAGAATATTACTGGTATCAACCTGAACAAATTCCTGCTGTGGATGCTTACGACCACCCTTCGGCGGAACGCTAGTTACAGTACCTTCAAGTAATTTAAGGAGAGCTTGCTGTACACCCTCACCAGATACATCTCGAGTGATAGATGGGTTCTCTGATTTACGTGAGATTTTATCTATCTCATCTATATAAACGATACCTCGTTGAGCTTTCTCTACATCATAATCTGCATTCTGCAAGAGACTAACAATAATGTTTTCTACATCCTCACCAACATAACCTGCCTCAGTAAGACATGTTGCATCGGCGATCGTGAATGGAACATTTAGCTGCTTCGCTAGAGACTGGGCTAGTAATGTCTTTCCACTACCAGTAGGACCAAGAAGAAGAATATTTGATTTCTGAAGCTCTACTTCGTTTGAATTAGAGCTCTTATGCTCAATTCTCTTGTAGTGATTATGAACCGCAACAGACAAAACCTTTTTTGCTTGATCTTGACCTATTACGTACTGATCAAGGAAGGTCTTAATCTCTCGAGGTCTAGGGATCTTATTGGTAGGAGTCGGCTTATCCTCCTGCTCAACCTCTTCTTTGATAATATCATTACAGAGATCGATACATTCATCACAGATATAGACCGAAGGCCCAGCAATTAGCTTACGAACCTCTTCCTGAGTTCTATTGCAAAAAGAGCAAACTAAAGTATGCCTATTTTTATCTCGATCGCCACCTTTAGTCATAACTAACCCTTCAACTTAAGCTTTCTCTACCTTCGCTCTCTTCTCGAAGATATTATCGATAATTCCGTACTCCTTAGCCTGACCAGGGGTCATAAAGAAGTCACGATCACTATCTGCTTCAATCTTCTTAATATCTTGATGCGAATGATTACCGATAATTCTGTACAACTCTTGCTTTACCCGCAACATCTCGCGTGCATGAATCTCAATATCAGATGCCTGACCTTGAAAGCCACCTAATGGTTGATGAATCATAATTCTAGCATGGGGCAACGCAGCTCGCTTTCCAGCAGCACCACCACATAATAGAACCGCTCCCATACTTGCCGCCTGTCCTACGCAAACTGTCGCGATGTCTGGTCTTACGTAATTCATCGTGTCATAGATCGCCAATCCAGCAGAAACAGAACCTCCTGGAGAGTTAATATAGAGATATATATCCTTCTCTGGATCTTCACTCTCAAGGAACAAGAGCTGAGCGATAATAAGATTTGCTATCTGATCATTTACCTCAGTTCCTAAAAAGATAATTCGCTCCTTCAACAAACGGGAGAAGATATCGTAGGAACGCTCACCGCGACCTGTCTGTTCAATAACGTACGGAATATAATTCATCGTAAAAACCTCGAAGATAATCCAACCATATTACTACCTCGCCTAGCCAACGCAACCGGCGAAAGCTACAAAGTTATATTGGTGTTAAGTTATATCCATAGCATGTTGTCAGCGGGCTAATCACCAGAAAAAAATCTAGAATTATTCACTCATTAGCCCCAAGACCCTACTATAAGTTACTCTGCCTTAAGTTATATCTATAAGAATCTCTGAAAAATAGAATCTCCTAGAACCCCTTAAGAGCCCCACTATCGTTCAATAATGTAAGTAGATAACAAAGAGGGCGAATAGCCAAGAAAACTACCCGCCCTCTTATTTATAAGGAACCTACCGTTTAAGATTACTTAGCTTCTTTAGCTTCAATAAACTTTACAACACTTTCCTTTCTTAGATGATCAAGAACTTTCTTACGCATAGTTTCAATCATCAAACCAGAGATCCTCTCACGAGTCATAACCTCTCCACGCTTCTTAGCTGGAAGGTTTTGTGTTCTTTGAGCATAAGCCTGGATTGTTTCCTTTAGCTCGTTGTCATCTAATTTAAGTGATAACTGCTGAGCAATTCTGTCTATACAGATCGCACCACGCAATCTCTTCAACGCGCTCTCTCCGAGCTCTTTTCTAAACATCTCAAGGATATCATCACTTGGAGCAGCTTCACCTAACATTCCACGGGAACGCAACATTCCAAGGATCTCATCATCGATCATAATCTGAGGAACAGGGAATTGATTCTGCGATACAACTTTTTCAATGATCGCATTCTCAATCTCTGCACTACGGATCTTCTCGGCCTCTTCATCTAATAGAGTGCGGATCTTTTCATTAAGTTCAGCAACTGTCTTTGTTTCAGGATCAACTAAAACAGCAAAATTATCATTGAGTTCAGGCAAAATCCTCTCTGACAAAGAAAGCAACTTGCCCTGATAAACGATCGGAGTTGCTCCTTCTCTAGTTACTGAAGCATCTCGTGTCTCACCGATCGACATACCAGCAAAAGCTTTCTCTACTTCTTCAGGAACTTGCTTCTCTCCAAGACAGAAAGAATATGGCTCTGGCTTGCTTGGCTCTCTTCCCTCATCCTTAACAACGAATTCAACCTTAGCAACATCACCTTCTTGTAATTCAGTGCGGCCCTCAAGTGGTTTTAGAGTTGCGCGCTCTTTTCTTAGGCGAGAGATAACCTCATCTACCTGAGCTCCAGTTACTTCTCTCTTTGGAACCTCTACCTCAACTTTCTCAAAACCGATAACAGTTGGAGTCGGATAAACAGAGACTTCAGCTGTAAACTCAAATGGCTTACCATCGCCTGAGGATGTCACAGTGATAATCGGGCTTCCAACAACATCAAAGGAATGTTGCTCCTGAGCTTCTCTAAGGCCACTCTGGATTAACTCACCTTCGACCTCTGCCTTAATACGGTCGCCGTAAACCTTTAAAATCATATCGCGAGGAGCCTTCCCTTCACGGAAGCCCTTGATACGGGCATGCTTAGAATATGAGCTAAGAACTTCAGACATCTTCTTAGTTACCGACTCAACAGGTACGGAAACTAGAACCTTACGGGAGACTTCACTTAGTGTTTCACACGAACTCGTCATTTTACACCTCACTTTTGGCCCGACATTATACTTTAATTTTGAGTTAAAATCCAAAGGTTGGTGGGATTGCAATTATAGCCCTGCCTATGAGATTGTAGGGGCTCCCGCGGGAGTGGTGAAATTGGTAGACACACCAGGCTTAGAACCTGGCACCGAAAGGTATGGGGGTTCGAGTCCCTTCTCCCGCAATTATATTAGCTATGAGAACTTGGTTTCACCAAGATTCTCATGACGCCCAGGGGGTGCCCTGGACCCCGGTTCTTCAATTAATCAGAATCACTAAATATTAATCTTACTGCTGATATGTATTAGCTATGAGAACTTGGTTTCACCAAGATTCTCATGGTGTCTATCGTGCTGGAGACGGGACTTTAGTCCCGTTATCTCCAATGTTCGCATACCAGTGCAAAAGACTGAACATTTCTGCTAAATGTAGTTTTTATTGCGCGATATGCAAACTCTTAACAAGATAAAGATAAAGCTTCGCTTCGAATTAAGTACCTGTCTCCAACTAACAGTACCCTTTTTCATATCGATAGTATCCGCGTGCTCTACGATCCCCTCTCCTCCCGCTACATCACCAACTTTTGAATCTCTCGAAGATCGTCTATCCCAAGAAGAACATTATACAGAAAATTTCTTCGCCTCAGACAGAGGCGCTATTAGAGCGATCTTCAACAAGCTAAATAAAGAAGACTCCTCTATTAAATCATGGCAAAAAGAAGACTCTTCTCTTTGCTACACATACTACTCACTCAATGATGGTGTTTTTATAAGAGAGCATCCTTGCGATCGACCAGAGATAACAACGCGCTCAATTAATGAAACTGCACTAAGAAGTAGTCTACAACTCGGATCTTTAGAGGGGATAAGGATCTCACCGAATAGCGATATAGCACTACTTTTTCGAGAGAAGAACAAACCAAGCTCACGAACCATAATAGTAAATAAATATGGCACTATAAGTAGCCCAGAGCAGTTAAAGAAAATTTTCGATGTGACATGGGACCTTAACGGAGACCTGGTAGCCATTCAGATACAAAGTGAACTTCCAAATATTTTTCTACGTTACAACCCTACTACTCAGTCTATAAGCTATTCGCATCAGATATCTGAAGCCAACGAATATCTACACTTCGTTCACTTAGACAATCAGACTTGCATTACGCAGTATCCAAAAGAGATCTCAATAAGCTGCTTTAAATCTGGAGACAGTAAACTAATCAGTAATTCTTTGCAGAGGAAAATAGATGTAAAATCTATTGGAATCTTGCACACCGAAAAGACCTTTCAACTTGACCAAGATCAAGATGTTAAAGTCACTGTATATCAATCAGAAAAAGTTGGTAGGGCAAGACCAACCATCTTTAAATTCTATGGAGCATATGACTCCAAACTTGATGATACGTTCGAACCATCATTAAAGGCTTTTACCGATGAAGGATTTGCAATTGCATATATCCATCTTCCATTAAAGCGAGAGTTAAAGGGCGTTCCAACTGGACGGATACGGTGTCTACAGATAGAGATCTTATCTCAGGTAATTAAAAAGATGATATCGCAAGGAATATCGAGTAGAGAGCGAAACGTTATATGGAGTAGAAGCGCTGGTGCCTATTTGATTGGTGCTATCTTAGCTTTAAACAATGAGAATTTTGCAGCAGCGATATTAGAGGCTCCACTAATTGAACCTTATAATTTAAAAAATGAGGCTAAACAGATGAATTATGAGGTAGCAGAATGGAGCTCTCTGCAAGAACCGGAGACTTTAGCTTGCTCTAAAGAGGTTGATTTTCTATCTAAAATATCTGCTGAGACACCACCAATTCTTATCTCAGCTTCAAAAAACGACGAATTAATTTCGATAAGCGATATTTTGAAACAGATATCTAATATTCGAGCCAGATCAAGAGAGCCTGTTGTTCTAATTACGCTAAATACAACACGTCATCTTGATCTGGCTTCTTCTCCATCCGAATTATCTTGGCTATACGCCAAGATGGTTAGGTTTATCTCTCGATATGGAAATAATCCAAGATAGATTCAACTGTATGTGAAGCTTGAACAACAGTTCCTGCTTGATCAATTATTACAAAATAAGGGATCTTTGAGCCATCAAAGGAGATGTATGCTTCATCATAAACATCATTACCTGAAAATGCATGGCTAATTTGATCTATCTCTCGAAACTTAATCATCGCCTTCACATCATCAAAAGCTTCAGATTTATCAATACTAATGGCAACAATAGAGACTCCTCTATCCGCTAGCTCATCTGCGTAACTATTTAATTTTTCGATTGCTCTTGGCGATGATTTGCAAGTAGTAGCCCAGAATGCCAATACCAATGGTTGCTTCAAGGTATCCGAAGAGATCATCTCTCCTGAATTAAGCATCGTTAGTCGAGTTAAAGGAGCTTGTTTACCAAGGACCTTCGCTCCTGATGAGGAGCTACATCCTACACATAACAACGACAAACTAATGAAAGACAGAGAGAGAAATCCCCTCTTCAATAAATCAAATCTCATAACACACTCCAGTAATTAACGATTAGCTCTCTGTTTAATTACCCAGAATGTATCCTCGTATACCTTACGAGTTTCTGGGTCCTTCTCCTTCTCATAGCGATCAATGACCATCTTAAGAAAGGCAACCTCATTGACCCCTTTCAGAGATTTTACGGCTGCTCGGCGCACTTCAAGATCGTTATTCTCAAGAAGTGTAACTAAAGCTGAGATTCCAAGACGATCTCCATATCGCCGAATTAGAGCCTTTGCAACATTTGGATTTGCACCTACCAATAGACTAGTTAACAAGCCACGTTGTTTTACGATCGGATCTATTACTACAAGAGCAGATTCGATTTGATCTACAGTAGCAACATCACTGAGACCAACTAAACCAACTAGCTCACTAAATTTTGCCCTCTCATTCCATGCATTTTGACGAATCCAACTAACAAGAGAAGCACTTGGTTCGATTGTTAAACTTTTTCCTGCCAAGGTAGAGATCGCCTCATCAGCTAGGTCACTAGCTGGACGAGTCGCTAGATATGCAAGAAGCAGCTTCTCAGCTTCAATATCAACCCATCTTCCAAAGACAGAAATATCATCCTTATTGACTGCACCTGTTGCACATTTCAGAAGGAGTAACATAACGTCCGATCTTAGATTTGTTCTTTCACGAACTGGTCGTAGGAATTCTGACTGAAGTTTAGTCAAAATTCCACGCTCCATAACCAAGCCAGCAATTGGCTTAATATAAGCATCTTCGCGACTAGCTAAAACTCCAAGTAACCAAACTAAATCTTGAGAAGGGATACTATCTCTTAACTTAATAACATCTTCACCAAACCTTAATGACAACTCCGGATCAGAAAGGATTAAGGCCAAAGGATCTCGATCTTTGTAATCTGAATTTTGATTAAAGTCCTGCATCATCTTCGATAATAGAGGAGCAAAACGCGCGACATCACCTGAATCTAACGCTAACGAAGACGCCAATCTCAGAGCAAGCTTTGGATCTCCGCCATACACCTGAGTTAAAGCCTCTTCTACAGCTTGTTGCGGAAGTGTTTTGTCTACTGCACGCAGTGCAACTTCATAAAACAGAGGAAGGGTTCCCTCTCCAGCAATAGTCCTTAACCACTGTCTGAGCTGCTCTGCTGTACGTGTTAATCCTAATCTTTTAACACGTGAGACCAGAGCTAGTTCGATCTGTGATCTATATTGAAGATCGCTAGCAGCAGCCTTAGCGCTCTTAATTAAAGCTTCGTTAGCTAGTGGATCATCAGAAGCTGATAAAACATCTAACTGCTTTTGCCTCTCTGCTTCAGCTAGATCTTCCTGACGCAAACCTCCAAGAGCTTTCCCTAATGGGCTATCACCAGCAGCAACCTCAAATGCCTCTAAGTTTTGAGAGATCTCCTGCAAGGCGGGATCTTTCTTAGGAACGAGTAAGAGTAAGATTATGGTTACCAACGAAGCAATTAGTGCGATCACATAAATTGAACGCTTGCGAAGAAATGTAACTAATCCAGAAGGTGCAGAGCTGATCTTTTCTTCAACTTCTTCCTTCTTCATTGAACCTTCATATACGGTAGAAGAAGATCCAGAGCCAGAAGTAAAGCCAGCTGAACGTTTTACAGGCAAAGAATCCAGAGAGGCTTTTGTTCTATCCTCTAACAACCGCTGAATCGCAGCGATGGATTCAATTCTTGCCTCAGGACGAGGTTGTAAACATTTAGTTATGATCTCATCTATTACAGGATTTATCCCTTTATTAATCGAGGAAGGAACCGGTGCTTGCCAACCAGCCCAATTATCACCTCGTGGAAGAATCGGCATACGGTGTGTAAAAAGATAGAAACCCAATAATCCGAGAGAAAAGATATCGCTGGCAGGATTAGATATGCGCCCACTCAATTGTTCTGGAGCTACGAACTTAAGTGTTTCAGGTGGGACCAAATTACTATCTGAAGAGATAACTGGAGCAAGCTCTCCTAGCAGAGAGACATATCTAATCTCTCCACTTCTTCCAAGAAGGAAGGAATCAGCACAGAGATCGCCGCATATTAAGCCATCTTCATGCATCCTTCCGATGATGCGTACTGCATAAAGAAACCGTCGCTCTGCCTCAGTTGCATCAAGATTTCCTCCCAAAAATGTCTGACCATCAAAACGTGGAATGACAACAAATGGAGTACCACTTGGATCAACACCATAACCGATAACTTCACAGACGGATGGCTTGAGGTTTGATATTCGCTCGATCCGTTCACAGAATCTATTTGCTTCAACAGAACCAGATTCTAGAAGATGTCTCCCCATCCACACGAAAACTGGACGATTTGAACTTCTATCAAGACCTAAATAGGCATCCCCTGAACGGCTGATTAAGAACCTACTTTCTATTGAAAATCTATCATTGATGGCTATGTTTGATCTCTGCAACTTACCCTCAGCTAACAAAAATGACCCTTATTACTCTACAACTTGGAACCTGAAGTATGCCAGACCCCAATATATTCGACTCCAATAGTTGGCTCGATATCATTTGTAGAAACTAATGGAAGATCTATCGCGGCAGCATGCAGCAAAGCTCTAACCTGTCGCCAGATCTCTACTGGACAGAGAACTGCGACTACCCCTCGACCACGCTCAGAGACCGGAAGTATTACCTCTTTAAGAGGATCTATAATACTTCGAAACTCTTTTGCCGACAGAATCGGAGTATCCCGACCTTCCGTGATGGCACAACGAGCTATAGTGCTCTGCGCTTCTGAATCTATACTAACTAAGCGGAGAACATTCTGATCTCCAAGGAGGTTAGATACGATCTGCTTTCGTCGTAACATCCTTATAAAATGTATTATATGCCAGAGGTCATAATCTTCCGTGCTCAATCCAGAACCAGCATAGGAGGATTTATATGCCGCTAACTCTTCTAAAAGCTGTTGAAGATCGCTGTTTCCTAATCCAGATCGAACTACGCACTGCGAGATCTCGGCTAATCGGGCAACGGTCAAAAATTTACGATCTAAAACCTCTTCTACAAAACCCGGCATCCGTCTTTCAATATCTTTTATCTGAAGATGAACCTCTCCGACTCCTAATATTAATTCCGGATTATCTCGGAGGTATCGAAGTGATCTAAGTGCTATAAAATCGACCGGTGAAATACTTCTCAGTTGAGCTTTACTAGAAACATTCTTAACTATGTTTGTAGCAGCTACCCAGGATATCAACGAACCATCAAGAGGATGCTGAACCTCTTCAACTAACTCAGCCCCAAAAACATGTACCTGACTAGGAGCAACTTCTATCGCCAAGCAATCAAGAGGAATTACACCAGAAAGAATCTCTCCTCCCTTCCATAAAACTCTATACTCACCCAATCCCAGATCGGAGGAGCTACGAAAAGCTGGCTCAGGACATGACAATCCAGTTTGTGAATAGAAATCAGCTCTAATTTCTCCCCACTTTTCATGAGAAGATTCCAATTTTTCCCACTCGTTTTTCGATAACAATCTGTGATCTATAACTATCTCTAAGTTTGAGCCACGCAGTGGGAGATCTCTGGAAAAATCAGGCAACTGCCTACCTGGAGGAAGAGATAAACTCGAGGTTCCATGAGACGAGTTGCTTGAGGTAGTACGGGAAACTCTATAAGCAATAAATAGAAATCCAGATCCCACCAATATAAAAGGTATCATTGGTATGGATGGAAGTAATGAGGCAAATATTAAGATTGCTCCTGTAGCAACTAAGGTTAGAGGTTTGCCAAATAACTGCGAGAGTATATCCCTACTGAGAGTTACATTCTCAGCAGAAGATACTCTAGTCACAACAATACCAGCACAGATCGAGATCAAAAGAGCAGGAAACTGAGTAACCAATCCATCACCGATCGTTAGTATCGTGTACATCTGTCCAGCTTCGCTGAATGACATTCCTTGACTGATTCCAATGTACATACCACCGAGGATGTTGGTAACAATGATCAGAACGCCAGCAATAGCATCTCCCTGAACAAACTTCATGGAACCATCCATCGCTCCATAAAATTGGGACTCTCTACGAAGCTCTTCTCTTTTTCCCTGTGCTTCAGTTGCTGTTAACGCACCAGATCTAATATCGGCTTCTATAGCCATCTGTTTACCAGGAAGAGCATCAAGCGCGAAGCGAGCTCCAACCTCAGAAACACGAGCCGCACCTCTTGCAATAACAACGAAGTTAACGATCGTAACGATTATAAACACGACTATACCAACTACGATCTCACCACCTACTAAGAAACGACCAAAGGCATCGATCACCTGACCAGCATCTCCCTGTGAAAGGATTAAACGAGTTGATGCCACATTCAGAGAAAGTCTAAATAAGGTTGCTAATAATAATAGCGCTGGAAATGTAAGTAGAGATTGAGCAGAGGAGATATACAGACCTAGAAATAGCAACATTAAAGAGAATCCGATGTTTGCTACTAACAGGAGATCTAAAAGCGATGTAGGGAGCGGAACTAAAAGTAACGCAGCGACAGCGATAACAAATATCGCTAAGAACGCTTCCCATCCCCTATTTAAAAACCTATTCATATTTGGTGATTTTAACCTGTTATATCGCTGGCGTCACTAAGCTGTTTAAGGATAAAAGTCACTCTAATTCTTTAACCTGATTCTCTACTGCACCCTTACTAATCAGATTAAATAACGCTCTGTTTAGAGCTTATATTTACATGAAAGCCTTCTTAATCTGCAGACCGAAGCCTGAGAGAAGGATAATCAAGAAACCACAGAACACCACAGCAACTGGAACTGTAGCTTCAAGCTCAAGCTTCTTAATCTTAGTCTCAATCTTAGCCTCTCTTTGATTAGCTACAGCATCTGCCAACTCTTGTAGCTGACGGGTAACTTCTCCACCATGTTTTGCTACCTGAGAAAGGGATAAAAAGGCATGCTTTAACTCGTTATGTCCTGAACGTCTACCAACTTCAATTAGTGCATCTTCCAGAGACATACCTGAGCGAACATAGTTTTGAACTATTCCAAGAAGCTCCGTAACACAATTATGCGAATCTCTTTCATCAGCCATCGAAACAACACGCGCGACACACGGACCGATATCTAGAGAGCTACTAACTCCGATAACTAACTGTTCAATTACAAGAGGAAGGTAAAAAAGAATATCTTCTGATCTCTGCTTCTTCTTTCGATCAAGATACATGTATGGCAGTCGGAAGCCTACTAATCCAGCGATAACAGCGATAAGCAATGCATATGTCGCATCACTCATAGCCATTCCGAACACAAATCCTAACGTTGCGAAGACAAACGGTGCAATTGTTCTAAATTTAGTAAAGAAAGTAACGTCAGTCTCAAAGAAAAATCCTGCTTGAAAGAATAGGTCTTCAAGTGAATTTGATTCAAATTTTGCAGCCTCTGCCTCTTTCTTCTTCCGCAGAGTTGCCAGCTGTTGTTGCTCTTGCTCTGCTCTTGCTGCTTCTCGCGCTGAGTCTCTCCCTTTAATCTTAAGGGTATTATCACTCTCCAAAGATCCACGAAGTGAGTTTATATCAACTCGATTACTTCTTCGAGTTAACTTAAGAATCATGAATAGCGCTCCAACTAGCGCTAATGTGACTACTCCAAATCCTAGGAGCAATTTTGTATCCATAAAGCTCCTCTTAAGTCCTAATCTTGGTTACCTGTCTCACCCAAAATATTCCTGCCATGATGAAAAGAATACCAGCCTGCCATATCTGCCAACCGATCTTATCTTTAATAGCACCCACAACAGCTTCTGGATAAATAACAAAGATATAGGCCTCTAACGCGATCAAAATAGCTACGATGAACCAGATCGAACCACGTTGCATGGAAACTGCAGCTTGTGCTGATGCGCGGAAATACTGTCTTCGTCGAACCTGTTTAGAAAGTCTCTCTAGAGTATCAGATAGAGTTCCACCTACTCTTCGGCTAAGAATTAAGGCCTGAACAAACAACTCAATCTCAGAGTGAAAGATATCTTCACCAAAAGATCCTATAGATCGATCTTCAGCTACACCTAAGCGCAAACGTTCAATCATCAACTCAACTTCGCTACGCACTAATGAAGCTTGATCCAAACCACGCGCAGCAGCATCCAAAGCTTGAATTGGGTTCATACCGGTTTTTAGCATTGAAACAACTGAGAGTAAGAATGCTGGGTAATCTGCGTCAAACTTACGGAAACGACGATCAATCATCAGGTTTAAAATCCAACGCATGAAGACCGGTCCACTCAAAAGAGAGAGGATCTGGAATACGATATTAAATTTATAGACGCATACAGTAAAAACAATAGAACTCACTGCAACTTCTAAAATATGAAATATGATCGGAGAGATGCGCCAACGAGCATAACGAAGTTTTTTCTCAAGTGTAATTTTAGATGAATTAAGTTTCTTCTTTTTTAGGTCGGTAATCTGAGTAGTCTTTACAGCAGTCTTACTAGTTCTAACATTTTGCTTCATTACATCAGAACGTTGAGCAGTCACTATATTACGTAGATTTGCCTGTACACTGGATCTACCAGAGGATACTCCCGGGATAGAAACTCCAAGAAGAACCGCGAACAGTAGGACTGTCGAGATAACAAGAACCGCTATCACTACAATCAGCATAGGCTCCATCTCTTACCGCTCCTTAGGATCTAGATTGCTGAATGTTAGTTCTGGTGGTGAATCTCCTAAAAAGATCCCTTCTTCCTTCAAGATGTCATCAAACTGACTGCTCCAGGAGTCAACTCTCCAAACAGGTCTAGTTCCAGTTTCAATCTGGGTAAACATTGGACGTACTTGGATCTGTCCTTCAACATAATGTCCAACTTCAATGATCTCTCCGATTCTTGGCTTTCCAGTCTCTTTTTCACGAAACAACCAAACAACGGCATCAACGGCAAGCGCAATCTGTTGGCGAATAATATCAACCGAAACGGATTTTTGTGCTCTACCAAGAAGGCTTTCTAGACGAACTAGCGTTTCTCTTGCGTTTCTAGCGTGAACTGTTGACATTCCAACATGTCCTGTCTGAGCACTTTCAAGGAAAGCTTCAGCTGCAAAAGGAGTACGCATTTCTCCCAAGATTACTCGAGTAGGAGTCATTCGCAGAGTAGTTTTAATATGCTCCTGTAAAGTTACCTCTCCAACTCCCTCTGTATTTGCTGGACGTGAGACCAAGCTTCTATAGTAAGGATGTTGAAAGTTTAACTCTGGAGTATCTTCTACAGCCACGATGGATTCTTCAGGTCCAAACTGAGTTCCTATACATTTCATTAATGTAGTTTTTCCAGTTCCTGTTTCTCCAGCTACCATAATTGTACACTGCGCACTTCTTGTAAGCGCAGCTAGGTAATTAACTATTAATGGTGGAGCTACCTGATATGTAACCAAGCTCTCTAATGAGCACTGCATAACTCGAGGAACACGAATACAAAGAAGTGGTCCACGCGATCCACAAACGCTCTCATGAACAGCACATAGTCGGATTCCATTTGGAAAGGAAGCATCAACTGTATGTTGTTGCGTAGATAATGATTTTCCAAGACGTAACAAAAGTCTATCTATAAAAGAGGTATAAGCCTGTTGGGTTGGCCAGTGAATGCCAGTAATCTCATTCACCTTTCCTCTCTGAAGAACTACTGTCTGATGATCATAACAGTGGATATCTGTTACATCAGGATTATCAATCAATGGTTGCAATACACCCCAACCACCAAGATCCTTCTGAAGATGGATAATGATGTTAGCTCTCTCGATGTCGTCCATTGGCTCGCCACGACGACGTAGAACTTTATCTACAGCTCGAGCAATCGAGGCTTCTGATATCACCTGTGAAGCATCTTCAAGATTCTGTAGGTTAAACTCACTTCCTAATTCACGACGCGCTTCTAAAAGTATCTTACTTGCGCCGGATGATAATCTGGAACGATTGGCTTTTTGCGCCTCACTACTTCCAGACGTCGTAGAATGTGATGAAGAGCTACCATCAGTTGTAGGTTTACTAGTCACAGTTGGAACAGGAGAACGATCTGGCTCACTGCGCTTATTATTTATTCGTGAAGATACATCAGGTGTGCCAGCTGGTAATGTTTGATTATTGTCCGCGTTGCGTGACTGTGATCCTCTCGTTGAAAAGAGTCCCAACATCTCATCGCCACCCTGCTTATCACTCATAAATCCCCTCTCTCTGAAACTGTTTAGAAAAGTATCAGAACTACATTACCGGCTTTAGCTTTCCATCATTCAAGATAAACTCTTCGATCTCTCCTCTATCATTCTTCATACGGATACGAGGGCCAGTAATTGCAGGAGCATCTTCAGTCGAACCTCTTGGATAGAGATCATTAACTGTCAATGAACCAGCTAAACTTGTATCGGCCTTACCAGGATCATTATCGCCACGAAGACTCAAGGTTAATGTTCCAGTAATTGCTGCCAACTGAATCTTTGCCGCGTCCTGAGCAGTTACAAGAAGAGTAACTGTGTTAGGTACCGGACCACCCTGCTTGGCGTTTGAACCTGTTGTACTCTCTACCTGCCTCTCTGCCGAAATAACCTGTGCATTATTTACGATGATGGTAACTGCTGGTTGGCCGCGGATTTGAGACGCCCAAACAACATCAACTTTAGCACCAGGACGTGCCCAACCTTCAACGCTGCTTCTAGCATCAACTGAGATAGTTACAGCTCGATAGCCATCAGGAATTTTTATTGTAAGTGCATTTGTTGGACGAGAGGATGTCACATAATCACTATGAAGTGGTTGATCAGGAGCAATGAATGCTCGCGCGAAAGATCCTCTAATCTGCTCAAAGCTACGGACACTCTTACTAGATAATCCAGCAGCTGGGCGACTCTCCGTCCTAAACATTGCTGGATCAAGAAGAGTTCCAGAGTCTATTGGTTTGACCGGTACTAAAACCTCTTCCATCTTCACCTGAGGAATCTCAGGCTCTACTTCAGATTTTATAACTGTTGCTTTTGAGGAGCCGGTGTAAAGAAAAACAACACCAAGACATCCAAGAACTACGACGAATAACAGAGACGCTACAAGTAATAAACGTGCTCTTTCTGCTTTGTCGATTGAAGTTGACGATCCAAACTGACTTCGCATATCCCACCCCTCATTCCAGTGACTTGAAGCTTCCTAGCTACAAGAGGGTTTGGTTTTGGCTTGTCGCGAGTCAGTAGGCGCCAGTCGTAAATCCACTTTCGTGTATTGGACGACTGGCGCTTGCCTTAGCTATAACTAAGAGATCTTAGTTAACAGCTACGCCGCTAGCAACTTGTGAGAAGTTTGTGCTCACGTTCTGTCCTAGCGTACGGATTGCGACGATCGCGACAACCGCGATAAGCGCCACCAATAGGGCGTACTCAACCAAGCTCGCCCCACCCTGATCTTTCTTATCGACAGCTTGCGGGAAATTCTTATGGGAATTTTTCATAGTTCTTATAATCTCCATTCTTTTTTAAATAGCCAAAGCTAAGATACCGAAAAAGCGTTACCATCTAACGGCACAGCATTTAAGGTATTTCAGCTTTTGCAGCCTTTTTAAACCACTCTAATGGCTTAAAAAGGCTGCAAAAAACGCTAATCACAGCTCTAGCCAACGTTATTAACCCTCCCTCCTGACCATCCAAAGACTGACACGAGGTACTCGAATCATATCTGATGATCTAAACGTCAGAAAAGTCTCAGGTTAACGCATCTTTTACTGTCATAGCGCAATAAACTTTACCCTTCAATCGGTATTCTTACGGATGAATAATGATTTAACATTAGAGTTTACATCAATTTTATGGGGTATTACGCTAAATTTATATAACATCTCTCAATGCCCATAAAATTACGCAATAAAATCAGCCATTTATAAAACAGACGATAAAACGCCCTAGCGCATCAGCATTAAGAACACAAGCTTTGCTGGCACCCTTATCAAATGAGCTTATAATTAATTTCTAGAGTGATGAGATTGCTGTCTATGAGCCATACAGCAAGCGTAGCCGCTAGAGGAAGACTCTCAGCGCATACTGCACCTATCCTATCTTAATTGGTCGCGCTTGCTACCTGAGAGAAGTTGGTACTGACTCTCTGTCCTAGTGTCCTAACAGCTACGATAGCAACAACAGCGATTAGAGCTACAAGCAGCGCATACTCAACCAAGCTAGCACCCTTCTGCTCTTTTGAACTTCTAATAAGACTCATAACGTTCTCCACAAAATTTAACTTCAAAACATTCTCGGCTATAAATTACAGGGTAGCCTTTACGCTAAGCAGATCCGTTCTCATGAAAGCAAAAAATATCTTAAGAATCAAGGCTACTTTCGTCCCCCTTTCCGCCGAATATCTTCTTAACCCATGAGCGTCCCTCTTGTTTAGATGAAGGAACTTTTACTCCAACAGAAGGAGGTCGAACTTCCCCCTCAGATCCATCTACAAGATTTAGCTCAAGAGCTATTCTTTCGATAACTGCTCTAGTTTGCTTTTGCCCCATGCTATAAAGGGTTCTTCCAGTACCTGGCCATAGTTCAGCCTTCGGATCGTGCGGCAGAATCGGCAAACGCCATGGAGCTTCTCCTAAATTATGTGCGGGCTCTAACTCAGCAGCAATCTGCTCTGGTCGAAGAACGCCACCAGCATATGGATTAATTAGGAACAACAATCGATCTGTTCCTCCGATAAGTGATTTAACGAAGGTTAAATATAGAT